>NZ_JBFAWW010000008.1:0-181559 GCF_040680495.1 Streptomyces sp. NPDC052036
TCGGCGGCGACGGTGGTCAGGACGGCCGGGACGTCGAACGCCTTGGCGGCCTTGGCCAGGCCCACGGTGGCGTTGATGATCGCGGTGCGGTCGCCGCTGCCGGTGCCGAAGAACATCTGCGGCTGGTGGTCGACGAACAGCATCACCGAGTTGTCGGGCGTGAGCAGGTCCGGGCTGGGAGCGGCGTGGACGTTGGCGATGTCGAACATGGCGGCTTCCTTCTCTTCTTCCGTTCGTCCCGTGTGGGGCGTCGTCATCAATCAATCTGACGCAGAAGATATTTCTGAAAAAGAAGTTGAATTAAGAACTAAATTGAGCCGTGCGTCACACCCCTGACATGACCTCGGGGGTGCCCCCGTGAAGGAGGGCACCCCCGATCCGGGTCCAGTGCTCGGGCCGGAGCAGCCAGACGAGCAGGACCAGCGACAGCAGCGGCGCCGCACCCAGCATGAGGGCGGCGGGGGCGCGGTGCGGCTCCTGGGGGAGCAGTGAGCGGTAGCGGACCCGCTACGGCCGGGCCGGATCCGGCTCGGTGAGCGGTCCCGCCAGCCGGCTGTAGTGCTCGTAGTCGTAGCGCGGCGGTGTCGTTCCGGTCCGGCGGAGGCCGCCGGTGTGGCCGGCCGGGTGCGACGGCGTCCCGGGCCGGGTCGTCTCGGACGGTTGCAAGCCCTGGCGGGCACCCGTCGGCGTCGACGTCATGAGTCATCCCCCCGCACGCACGCGAGCGTGTGTTCATCGGTCCTTGGTCCCGCCATGGCCCCCCTAGACCATTGCGGACACAACGTGGCAGGTCGGCTTCACTGCGCCGGCCACGTGAAATCTGCGCGAAACGCGATCTTCCGGTTGCTTGGACGCCCCCTCGACATCCGTTCGCGCGAGGTTCCCGCCCTCGCGCGCGCAACCGGGCTCAGCCCCCAACTGCCGTGCACCGGCAGTCCCTTGGAGCCCAGGGTCATACGGTGTCCGGCGTGATCGCAAGAGCGAAACGCGGTGTTTACCACTCAAACCCGGTCATTGGGAAGCTTCTCGTAATCTTCTGGGGCGGTTGAGGTCACGCGTGTGCGGATGTTGAGAAAGTGCTCCTTTATGGCCGCCTCCGCGCGTATGGAGTCCCCGGACCGCACCGCGTCGAGGATGTCCCGGTGCTGCCGGCAGGTGACCCGAGGATCCTGCGGTACGTCCACCAGGGCGGTGCGGACGCGGTGGAACGCGTCCCAGAAGGCCTCCAGGACCTCGCTCAGCAGGACATTGCCCAGCCCTCGGTAGAGGGTGGCGTGAAAGGCGCGGTCGGTCTCGGCGAGACCGACCCCCCGCGCGGCCTGCTGTTCCATCCGGTCGACGAGCCCGTCCAGCTCGGCCAGGTCCTGCACCGGCACCCGCCCGGCCAGCCGGGAGACCAGTCCCGTCTCCAGGGCCTCACGCAGCTCCAGCAGCTCCAGCAGACTGTCCTCGCCCCGGTGGTGCCCGGCGACCGTACGGAAGGCGAGGCCCTCGACCATCGGGGCCAGTGACATCGGGCCGACATAGGTGCCGAAGCCATGGCGGATGTCGACGATGCCCATCGCCTGGAGCGCCTTGAGGGCCTCGCGCACGGAGTTCCGGCCGGCGTCGAGCAGCGCCATCAGCTCGGGTTCGGTCGGCAGCACGGCGCCCGGGGGCAGCCGGCGGTCGATGATGAGCTCCTTGATCCGCTCCTGCAGGTCGCGCGCCATGGCCAGAGGGTAACCGGCCAATCCGTATGTTTCCCGGGTGTGCGCGCATACGAAAGGGCCCCTCGCCGTGGCGAGAGGCCCTTTCGGTCGTGCGCCGCCAGGGACTCGAACCCCGGACCCGCTGATTAAGAGTCAGCTGCTCTAACCAACTGAGCTAGCGGCGCCTGCTGACCTGGAGAACTCTACCCGATGGCGAGGGGTGCTCCCGACCGGGCGCCCGCTCGGGGCCTCCGTCCGGCCGTCCGTACCCCCAAGTGACGGCCACCCCATGCACCTTTCGGGGCGTCAACAGGCGGTTCGAGTGGACAGTTGGAAAGCTGACGCATTTACATAAATAGGACAAATTCACCAGGGTGCGGACAGGGAGTGTGAGGGGAATCGCATGAAGACTCCGGCATTCGAGGAATTCGATCCCACAAGCGACTGCGACTGCCCCGGATGCGTACACGGACGCCGTGCCGGCCACCGCACCCGCCCCTGCGGCCCGGCCCTGCGCCCGGCGGCCCGCGGGGTCCTCGCACTCGCCGCCGCCGCGGGCGCGGTGCTCGCCGTCCCGGACCAGGCCCTGGCCGTCCCCGCGATCGTCCACGACACCCCCTGGCCCATCGTTCCGGCAGGTGAGGAGCCGCCGGCCACCCCGCAGGGCCGCATCACACCGCTGCACGGCACCGGTGTGATGCCGAGCGGGGTGACGACGCCCACGACGACCCGGGCCGCGATCATCAACCGGGCCAAGAAGTGGGTCGCGGCCAAGGTCCCGTACAGCATGGACGACTACTGGTCGGACGGGTACCGGCAGGACTGCTCCGGTTTCGTCTCCATGGCCTGGAACCTCGGCAGCAACGAGTGGACGGGCAGCCTGGACCAGTTCGGCGACCGCATCGCCAAGGACGAGCTGCAGCCCGGCGACATCCTCCTCTTCCACAACGCCGACAACCCGGAGAAGGGCTCGCACGTCGTCATCTTCGGCGGCTGGACCGACTACACCCACCGGAACTACACCGCCTACGAGGAGACCCCGCCGCGCGCCCGTCGCAGGACCACCCCGTACGCCTACTGGTCCAACTCCAGCCGCTATGTGCCGTACCGCTACAAGGGGGTCGCGGACAGCAAGGCCGCCAAGGAGGGCGAGAACACTCCGGTCGGGGCGGGTGGCGCGCCGCTGCCGACGGTGGGCATCCCGGGTCTCGCCTCCGTCGGCCCGGGCGCCGACAACTCCTACGTCGCCGAGCTCGGCGGTCTGCTCGGCGCACGCGGCCGGTCCCGCCTCCCGCACCCGGGGGTGGTCCCGCCCCCGGGCGCGGACGGCAGGAGCAGCACTCGGGCGCTGGCCCCCGTGGGGGCCCCACCCGGGCCGGCCCCGGTGACCCCGCCGGGGAGCCGCTCGGCGGGGTCACCGAAGTCGGCGGGGCTGCTCGCCTATCCGGGCCGGGGCGCCTTCCGGCCGGGTGCCGTCGGCCCCGATGTCACCCGGCTGGGCCGGAAGCTGCTGGAGAAGGGGTTCGGCAAGCACTACGCCCACGGCCCGGGGCCGCGCTGGACCGAGGCCGACCGCCGCAATGTCGAGGCGTTCCAGCGCGCCCAGGGCTGGCGCGGGGCCGCGGCCGACGGCTACCCCGGGCCGGAGACCTGGCGACGGCTGTTCTCCTGACGCTCCGACCCGCCCCCTGTCTCCGGCCCGTCCCCTGTCCCCGACCCGTCCCTGTCCCCGACCCGTCCCTGTCCCCGACCGGTCCCTGTCCCCCGACTGGTCCCTGTCCCCGGTCCATCCCTGTTCCCGGTCCGCTGTTCGACGCATCCCGGTACGAGAGACCTCCTGGCGCGGAGGGTGGAGGCACGTATGAACACGACGTCATCGCCGGCCCCGGAGCCCGAGGGGGTGCCGCTCGATCCCGGCACCTCGTCGGCCCGGCTCATCCACGGCGAGTCGACCACCGAGATCCCGGTCCACCTGCTGTTCCGGGAAGCCCCCGAACCGGTGTCCCTGCCGGTCGCCCCCACCGTGGTGGGGCGCCGGCTCGGCACCGGCGAGCAGCCGTGCGTGCGTCCGCCCGTCGAGCCGGCGCGGCGGGTGCCGGCCGCCGATCCCGAGCTGGCCGAGCGGCCGGCCTGGGTGCTGCCCGGGTCGGTCGGCGTGCTGGCCGGGCTCGGCGGCTTGAGCGGCTGCGGGGTCGTCTCGTGGTGGGCGGGTGTTCTCTCGCCGGCCGCGATGCGGGTGCTGGAGCTTCCGGCGAGCGCGGACGTGGGACTCGGGCCCACGCAGTTGGCGGCGTACGTCGGCGCGGGGGCGCTCGGTCTGCTGGGCTTCAGCGGGCTGATGCGCGGGCGCGCGGGGTACGCCTGGGTGCTCGGCGTGTTCGGCCGCTACCGGGGCACGGCCCGCCGCACCGGCCTGATGTGGGTGAACCCGTTGGTGGTGCGCCACCGTGCCGATGTCCGGCTGCGGCACTGGCGCAGCGAGCCGATCCCCACGGTCGACGCCAACGGGGTCGCGCTGCGGGTGGTCGTACTGGTGACCTGGCGGGTCAAGGACACCGCGCGCGCCGTGCTCGGCATCGACGACCACCAGACCTATCTGCGGGAGTGCGTGGAGTCGGCGCTGGCGCGGGTGGTGCCGCAGGTGCCGGTGGAGGCGTCCGCGACCAAGGACGTGGTGAGTCTGCGCAATGTCGAGGCGATCGGCGACGCGCTGACCCGGTTGGTGGCGGCGGAGGCGGAGCCGGCCGGGCTGGAGGTGTTCGCGGCGCAGCCGACCCGGATCGAGTACGCGCCCGAGGTCGCCGAGCGGCTGCAGCGCCGCCGTATCGCCGCGCTCGACGCCGAGCACCGGGACACGGTGCTCACCACGGTCGTGGACTCGGTGGAGGACACGGTGACCCGGCTGACCATGCGGGGACTGGTCGAACTCGACGACTACGAACGCAAGGCGCTGGTGAAGGACCTGACGGTCGCGTTCTACACGGGACGTCCGGCCGACGGCGGATGAGGACCGGCATCGGGATGGGGATGGACATGCACAACTCACCGCCATAATCTGGGACTTGGTCTAGACCTGAACGCGCGCGCACGGCTCGAGGAACTCCCCACATCCTTAGGAGCGGCAGCATGCGCATCCGTACGACCAGAAAGGCGAAGTGGTACGCGGCCGTGGTCGGCCTCGCCACCGCGGGTTCGTTCGTGCTCTCCACCGGTGGCGCCAGCGCTCACGGCTACACCGACCAGCCCCTCAGCCGGCAGAAGATGTGCGCCGCGAACGGCGGCATCGTCTCCGGCTGCGGCGACATCCAGTGGGAACCGCAGAGCGTCGAGGGCCCGAAGGGCTTCCCGGCGGCGGGGCCCGGCGACGGGCAGATCTGCTCGGCGAACCACACCAACTTCGGCGCGCTCGACCAGCCGAGGACGCCCTCGGGCACGGCGTGGCCGACCACCAAGGTGACCGGCGGGCAGAGCTACACCTTCCGCTGGCAGTTCACGGCCTCGCACGCGACGACCGACTTCAAGTACTACGTCACCACACCGGGCTGGAACCAGAACCACGCCCTGACCAGGGCGGATCTCAACACCACCCCGTTCCTGACGGTTCCGTACAACGGTCAGCGTCCGCCGTCCACGCTCACCCACACCGGCACCCTGCCGACCGGGCTGAGCGGGCACCACATCATCCTCGGGGTGTGGACGATCGCGGACACCGGCAACGCGTTCTACTCGTGCGCGGATGTCACGTTCTGAGCACCGCCCCGTCCCGGGTTCGTGCCGGGGGAGATTTCTGAGCCTGGCTTGAGGAGCCCCGGCGGTCCGGGCGGGTACGTTCCACGCACGTCGGCATGGTCATGACGGCGTGCGTGGAGCCGTACCGGACTCGGGGGAACCATGGACTTCTTCTTCTACGCGGTGCCGGGCCTGATCATGGCCGGGGTGCTGGCCATGGCGGCGCGTGTGATCGGCCGCGCGCTCCAGCTGAGGAGCAACTGGGACAGCGGGCTCACCGCCGAGGCGCGCTGTCTGCGGACGTACACGACGACCAGCGGCGGTCACGGTGACGCCACCGCCACCACCACGCTGCATCACGTCTACGAGTTCACGACCCGCGAGGGCCGCGCCGTCCGCTTCGAGGAGAGGGGCGGCCCCAGGACGACGGTCGAGGGCGACATCGTCCCCGTCCACTACACCAAGGCCCATCCCGAACGCGCCACCGCCCACTCCCCGGCCCCGGGCAGGACCCTGGCGGGCACGGTGGGGACCCTGGTCTTCCTCTCGGTGATCGTCGCGTTCTGCGTCGCCTTCATGGCCACGTACCACGCCGCCGCCGCGATGGACGACCCGTTCGCGGGCATGCCGTAGGCCCCTCGGCGAAGGCGGCGATGGGGTCGGCTGGGCGGCGATGGGGGCTGCCGGCAGGCGGCTCCCGTGGTGTGGGGGTCGGAGCCCCCACAGCGCGCGGCGGAGCCGCGCAAAAACAACGATGGCGAGCCGGTTCGCGCTTTCCGCGAACACGACCCGCCATCGCCATGGTGCGCCGCCAGGGACTCGAACCCCGGACCCGCTGATTAAGAGTCAGCTGCTCTAACCAACTGAGCTAGCGGCGCAGACTCTGTCGCTCTTCGCTCTCGCGTCCGGCGACAAAAGAAATACTACCTGGTCCCGAGGGGTGGTCGTGACCGCCTTCAGATCGCCAGGGAGAGCAGTACCGGAGCCGCCCCCTTGTTCAGCCGGTCCGCCGCCTGCCGCAGCCGGTGCGCGTGCTCCACGGGCAGGGACAGGGCCAGACAGCCGACCGAGGAGCCCGCGGTGATCGGGACGGCCGCGCACACCGTGCCCACCGCGTACTCCTGGAGGTCGAGGACCGGGACCGTCGGCGGATGGGCGTCGAGGCGGGACAGCAGCAGCTTCTCGTTGGTGATCGTCCGCGAGGTGAGCCGGGCCATCTTGTGCCGGGCGAGATGGTCCCGCCGGCCGTTGACGTCGAGCTGCCCGAGCAGGCTCTTGCCGACCGCGCTCGCGTGCGCCGAGGAGCGGAAGTCCACCCACTCGTGCACCGCGGGCGTCGCCGGGCCCTCGGCGCACTGGGTGACCCGCACCTCGCCGTCGATGTACCGGCTGATGTAGACCGCGGCGCCCACCGAGTCGCGCAGCTGGTCCAGGGTCTGCTGGAGCTTCTCGCGCAGCGCCTCCTCATGGCTCTGGGCCGAGCCCAGCCGGCTGAGGGCGGCACCGGTGACGTACGCGCCGTCGGCGGTCTGCTCGACGTACCCCTCCCGGCGCAGCATCCGCAGCAGGGGGGTCAGTCGTTGGGTGCCCAGGCCGGTCAGGCGGGCCAGTACGGCGTCGGTGACGCCGGTGGAGTGCCGCGCCACCGTCTCCAGGACGCGCAGCGCGTCCCGGGCCGAGTGGTACGGAGCGGTCGGCTCATGGGTCAGCGCCACGGTCTCCCCCTGCGCTTTTTGGGCCATTCTCGGGACAGCTTGGCTGACTCCACGATAAGGCTCAAGGGCACCCCAGGGGGCGGGTGTTGACGAACTCTCTACCGACGGCGGCCCGCTCAGCAGGAACGCGTCACCCTGGCATATGCCAAGGTCATGCTCCGGTCGGTGCGGCCCGGCCGGAGCGCCGCGTTCACTTCCCGTAATCAGAGCACCGCGCTGAGGAACTCCCGCGTACGGGAGTGCTCGGGCGCGCTGAAGATCTTCTCCGGGTCACCCCCCTCGACGACGTGGCCGGAATCGAACATCAGGATGCGGTCCGAGATGTCGCGCGCGAAGTTCATCTCGTGGGTCACACAGAGCATGGTGATGTCCGTGGTGTGCGCGATGTCCCGCAGGACGTCGAGGACCCCGGCGACCAGCTCCGGGTCGAGCGCCGACGTCACCTCGTCGAGCAGCAGCACCTGCGGGCGCATCGCCAGTGCCCGGGCGATCGCCACGCGCTGCTGCTGGCCGCCGGAGAGCTGGCTCGGGTACTTGTCGAGATGGTCGCCGAGCCCCACCAGATCCAGCAGCTCCCGCGCCCGCTGCTCCGCCTCGTCCTTCGGCAGCCCGAGGACGGCCACCGGCGCCTCGGTGACGTTGCGCAGCACCTTCATGTTCGGGAACAGGTTGAACTGCTGGAAGACCATCCCTATGTTCTTGCGGATCTCCCGGACCTGCTTCTCATCGGCCGGGAACAGCCGCTGCCCGCCGACCGTGATCGTGCCCTCGTCGGGCTGGTCCAGGGTCATCAGCAGCCGCAGGATCGTGGTCTTCCCGGAGCCGGAGGGGCCGATCAGCGTGACGTGCCGGCCCGCCTCGACCGAGAAGTCGAGTCCGTCGAGGACCGTGTGGTGGCCGAAGCGCTTGGTGACCCCCTCGAAGCGGATCAGCTCGCCGGTGGCCGCCGGCTCCTCGGCGTGGGCGTCGGGTTCCTTCATGAGGGGAGTGTCAGCGGACAAGACGGCGCTCCAGGGCTCGCAGGAGGAGAGAGGCGGGATAGGAGATCAGGACGAAGGCCACACCGATGACGGTGAGCGGCTCGGTGAACTGGAAGTGCTGCTGGGAGAAGAGCCGCGCCTCGCCGAGCATGTCGAGGACGGTGATCGTCATCAGCATCGGTGTGTCCTTGAGCATCGCGATGACGTAGTTGCCGAGCGCGGGCACGACCCGGCGGATCGCCTGCGGCAGGATCACCGCCCCCCAGGTGCGCAGCGGCGGCAGGCTCAGCGCGGTGGCGGCCTCCCACTGACCGGCGGGCACGGCGTCGATGCCGGCCCGGTAGACCTGCATCGTGTACGTCGAGTAGTGCAGGCCGATCGCGACGACACCGGTGGTCAGCGCGGAGAAGGCGAGCCCCCATTCGGGCAGCACGTAGAAGAGGAAGAACAGCTGCACCAGCAGCGGGGTGTCGCGGATGAACTCGGTCACGATCCCCACCGGCCAGGTCACCCAGCGGGTCGGCGTGCGCATCAGCAGCGCCCACAGCAGACCCAGGGCGAAGGCGATCAGCGAGCCGAGCGCCAGCGCCTCGAGGGTGACGAGCAGGCCGTCCCGGAATTGCGGCATGAAGGCGCTGACGGCGCCCCAGTCCCAGGTCACGAGACACCACCTCCGACGGGCTGCGGAACAGAGACTTCCGGCTGTGCCGCCCTGCCCGCCCCGGCCTTGAGCCGGCGCTCCAGGCTCCGCATCAGCCGGGTCAGCAGGAAGGCGATCACGAAGTAGATGACCAGGACGTACGCGTAGATCTGCGCGCTCTCCTGGAGTGCGAGCCGCACCAGGTTGCCGCTGAACGCCAGGTCACCCATGCCCATGACGGAGACCAGCGAGGTGCCCTTGAGCAGTTCCACCAGCAGATTGCAGAACGGCGGGATCATCTCCGGCACCGCCTGCGGCAGCAGGATCTTGCGCATGCGCTGCCAGGGGGTGAAGCTCAGCGCGATCCCGCCCTCCCGCTGCGCCGGGTCGACGGAGTTCAGGGCGCCGCGCACGATCTCGGCGCCGTAGGCCCCGTAGGTCAGGCCCAGGGCGAGAGTGCCCGCCCACATCGGCACCAGCTGCCAGCCGAAGGCGAGCGGCAGCACGAAGAACACCCAGAAGATCATGATCAGGGCGGAGGTGCCCCGGAACACCTCGGTGTAGAAGCCGGCGACGAAGCGGACGACCCACCGGCGATGGGTGCGGGCGATGCCGACGGCGAAGGAGACGGCCGTCGCGAGCAGCGCGCTGAACACGAGGAGCTGAATGGTGGTCCAGACGCCCTTCAGTACGAGTTCCCACAGGCCCGTGGTCATCCGCGGCACAGCTCCTTCGCGGTCATGTCCGTCATCTCGGCCCGGGTGAAGCCGAACGGCCGCAGGACGCGGAAGAGTTCGTCGCTCGCCCGCATCTTCTTCAGCTCGGCGTTGAAGGCGTCCCGCAGCGCGGTCTCGGTGCGCCGGAAGGCGAACGCGCCGCCGTCGACGTGCGGTTTGCCCTTCACCAGGGGTGTGAAGGGCTTCGTGGACTCGGCCGCACGGGACTTCTTGACGACCTCGCGCGTGGTCAGGGCGGTACCGGCGAACACGTCGACGCGGCCCGCCTCCACCGCGTTCAGACCCGCGACCTGGTCCGGGACGATGAGGAGGTCGCTCTCCTTGTAACCGGCCTCCACCGCGTACTGGATCTCGGCGTATCCCGTGCCGGTGGCGAGTTTCGCCTTCTTCTCGACGACGTCCCGGTAGTCGTGCAAACCCTTCGGATTGCCTTTGCGCACGATGAAGGAGTCGAGCATCTGGTAGTCGGGGTCGGCGAAGACGACCTGCTGGCAGCGGTCCGGAGTGACGTACATCCCCGCGGAGACGACGTCGAACTGCTGCGAGTTGAGCCCGGGTATGAGCGAGCCGAACTCCGTCGGTACGGGCTGGACCCGGTCGACCCCGAGTCGGCGGAAGACGACTTTCGCCAGCTCAGGGGCCTCGCCGGTGAGCTGGCCGTCCTTGTCGATGTAGCCGAAGGGGATCTCGCCGGCGATACCGAGGCGGACGACGCCCTGGGCCCTGAGCCGGCCGAGCAGATCCCCGCCGCGGCTGCCCGACGCCTCGGCCACTCGGCTGCAGCCGACGGAGCCCAGCGCGCCGAACGCGGCGAGGCCGGCGAGCAGCGACCGTCTGGTGGATACCGGTTTCCCTGTGTGATGCGTCCGTGGTGCGGCCATGGGCGCGCGGCTACCCCGGACCACGCGAGGTATTCAGGCCGACTCTTTTCGGTGCGGGGCCTGCCGTGCCGGGCCGACGGCTGAGCGGCTCAGTGGCCGGGTACGTAGCCGCGTCGCTTGTCGACCACGTTCGGCAGCGGCTTCCCGGCTTCCCAGCGTGTGTACAACTCCACGAACTGGCGGCCCAGTTCGTCGTGCAGACCGACCGTGTTGCCGCTCATCCGCGGGGACAGCAGCAGGCCCGGGACCCGCCACAGCGGGCTGTCCGCAGGGAGCGGTTCCTGCCGGAGGACATCAAGGGCCGCCCCGGCGATCCATCGCTTCGACAGCGCGGCGACGAGCGCCTCCTCGTCCACCAGCGCGCCGTGGGCGACGTTGATGAAGCGAGCCGAGGGCTGCATCACCCCGAAACGGCGGATGTCGAACATGCCGCACGTCCGGTCGGTGAGCGGCGCCGCCGCGATCACCCAGTCGGCGCGGGCGATCATCCGGTCGAGATCGGCGGGACCGTGGATGCCGGTGAGCGGGACGCGGCCCACGACCGATGTCGTGACATCGAGTGACTTGAGCGTACGGGCTATCGCACGCCCGACCGGTCCGGAGCCGACCACGCACGCGCGCGTGCCCGCCACCCGCGTCACCGCGCGCGGCCGCCACTCCCGGCCCCGTTGCAGATCCCAGGTGCGGGGCAGGTCCTTGGCCAGCGCGAGGACGAGCCCGGCCACGTACTCGGCCACGGGCTGCTCGAAGATCCCGCGCGCGTTGGTCACCACGGTGTCGGACGCGGTGAGTTCGGGACACATCAGATGGTCCACGGCCGTGCTCGCCGTGTGCACCCAGCGCGGCCGGGGACCCTCGCCGGGCCAGGCCTCGCGCACCGCGTCCGTGGGGAAGTCCCAGACCAGCAGCACATCGGCGGCCGGCAGCCGTTCGGCCAGCGTGGAGGCGTCCGCGTGCTCGATCCGCGCCCGTCCGGTGAGCCGGCCGAGCCGGGGCGGCGGATCGGCGTCCAGGACGAGCAGAGTGGGACGGCCGGGCGGGGAAGGCGTCATACGGGAGCCGTTTCTCCCTTCGGCGGCGGCGGGCCGACGGCCGGTCCGGCGTCTGACATGCGCGGATTGACCACGGTCGCACCCGGTACCGGCGCCGTCAACAGGGTCGGAAGACGCCGTCCGGTACGACCGTCCCGGGCCCCGGCCCCGGCACCCGGGGGCCGCGCGCGACCCGGCGCCTCTCAGCCAACCGGGTGAGGGAGGAGAGGGCCCCGGGTCACCTGGGTACCCGGGTCATGGGCCCGTCTCGGACCACGCCGAAGGAGGCGGCACCGGGACCCGTACCGCCGGAAGAACAGGAAGGTTGGGCATGACCGCACTCGGATTTCTCTACCCGGGCCATTACGCCGAGGACGACTATCCACGCATGGAGCAGTTGCTGGGCAGCGACATCCGGGCGGACCTCGTGCACACCGACGACGCCGAGGAGGCGCAGCTGAGGGAGGCCCTGCGCCGGGGCGCCCTCCCCGCGGCGGCCGAGCGGCCGGAGAGCGGCGTACCGCGGCGGCTCGCGGCCGGTGTCGAGGAGCTGCGGCTCGCGGGTGTCGAGGCGGTGGTGTGGGCGTGCGCCGGCGGCAGCTTCGCCCACGGCTGGGAGGGGGCCCATGAGCAGGTGCGCGCCCTGGCGCTCGCCGCCGGGATGCCGGCCTCCTGCACCTCCTTCGCGTTCGTGCACGCGCTGCAGGAGATCGGGGCGCGACGGGTGGCGGTCGCGGCGACCTGTCCGGACACCCTGGCGGAGCTGTTCGCGGGGTTCCTGCGGGCGGGGGGCGTGGAGGTGGTGTCGGTGCACGGCGTGGGCGCCGCCCCGGACGAGGTGAGCACCTGGGGCGCGGCTCAGGTGCTGGCGCTGGCCCGCGAAGGTGATCACGCCGACGCCCAGGCGGTGCTGCTCCCCGACACCGCCCTGCACACGGCCGCCTATCTCCCGGAGCTGGAGAAGGAGCTGAGCAAACCGGTCCTCACCGCGAACCAGGTCACGATGTGGGAGGCCCTGCGTCTAGTGGACCGCCGGGTGAACGCGCCGGCCCTGGGGTCGCTGTTCACCAAGGAACCGGTCGTCCAGGTGTGACGGTCGGGGCGGTCCGGGGCCGGCGGACGCGGTCGGCGGGAATAACCGGGGACTGCCTCCTGTTGTGGCCGTGGAGACGCCACGTACAACACAGGAGGCACCCCGGTGGACGAGATCCGAGGCACGGCGCAGGGCACCGCCCCCGTCCCCCTCTCGGTACTGGACCTGGTCACGGTCGGAGCGGGCAGCACCGCCTCCGACGCCTTGCGCACCAGCGTCGCTCTCTCCCGTCTCGCGGAGTCCCGCGGCTTCCACCGCTACTGGGTCGCCGAACACCACTCGATGCCGGGCGTCGCCTCCTCCTCGCCCGCGGTCATCCTCGCCCACCTCGCCGCCCACACCGAGCGCATTCGGCTCGGCTCCGGCGGTGTGATGCTGCCCAACCACGCCCCGCTCGTCATCGCGGAGCAGTTCGGCACACTGGAGGCCATGGCCCCCGGCCGGGTCGACCTCGGTCTCGGCCGTGCCCCGGGCACCGACGGCGCCACCGCCGCCGCCCTGCGCCGCACCGACCGGCTGAACGAGGGCGCCGACGACTTCCCCCAGCAGCTCGCCGAGCTGACCCGCTTCCTCGACGACGACTTCCCGGACGGCCACCCCTACGCCCGGATCCACGCGATCCCGGGCCCGGTCCAGGCCACCACCCCGGGCGGCGTCCAGTCCCCGCACCGGCCGCCGATCTGGCTGCTGGGCTCCTCGGGCTTCAGCGCCCGGCTGTCCGGCATGCTCGGTCTGCCCTTCGCCTTCGCCCACCACTTCTCGGCGCAGAACACCATCCCGGCGCTGGATCTGTATCGCGACTCCTTCCGCCCCTCCGAGGTCCTCGACGCCCCCTACGCCCTGATAGGCGTCAGCGCGCTCGCCACCGACGAGGAGAAGGAGGCCCGCCGTCAGGTGCGGGCAGGTGCCCTGAACATGGTGCGGCTGCGCACCGGCCGGCCCGGCCTCTTCCCCGACCCGGAGGAGGCCGAGACGCTCACGCTCAGCCCGATGGAGGAGGAGTTCATCCAGTCCTGGTCCGCCAACGTCGTCCACGGCACCGCGGACGAGGTGCGGGCCGGCCTCGACGACCTTCAGAAGCGCACCGGCGCCGACGAGTTGATGATCACCTCCCACGCCCACACGGGTGACCTGCGCCTGCACTCGTACGAACTGATCGCGGACGCCTACGGGTTGCCGGTCGCCTGAGCGCGGCAGGATGCTGGTCTCCTGAGCGCGGCGGGTTGCCGTCCTACGCGGGCGGCGGCCCCGCCGGTCAGGAATGGCCGCAGGCCTCCGCGTCCACCAGTTCCGAGATACGGTCCGGCGACACGGGCCGCGAGTACAGCCAGCCCTGCCCGGTGTCGCACCCGATCCGGCGCAGCCGGGTGGCCTGCGCGGAGGTCTCCACGCACTCCGCGGTGACCGTCAGGCCCAGCCGGTGGGCGAGCCGGATCATGGCCTCGACGACGACCTCGTCGGCCGGGTTGGGGTGGGTGTCCGAGCCCTCGTACTGGAAACCGCGGACGAACGAACCGTCCAGCTTCAGCACGGACACCGGCAGCCGGCTGAGATAGGCGAGGTTCGAGTAGCCGGTGCCGAAGTCGTCGATGGCGATGCGCACTCCCATGTCGCTGAGCGCCTGGAGCGCCTGCAGCGGCCGGCCGGCCGAGCCCATCACCGCGGACTCGGTCAGCTCCAACTGCAGCAGACGGGGGGCGAGGCCGGTCTCCGCGAGGGTTCCGGCCACGTCCGCCACCAGGTCGGAGTCCCACACCTGACGCACCGCCACATTCACACTGACGAAGAGCGGCGGCTCGTCGGGGCGCTCCAGCTGCCAGCGACGGGCCTGGCGGCAGGCGGTCTTCAGCACCCAGCGCCCGAGCTGGACGATCGAGCCGTCCTCCTCCGCCAGTCCGATGAACCGATTCGGCGTCAGTGTGCCGAACTGCGGGTGGTGCCAGCGCACCAGCGCCTCCACACCGCGCACCCGTCCGTCCTCCATACCCACGAGGGGCTGGTACTCCAGGGCGAACTCGCCCCGCTCGATGGCCGGGCGCAGACCGGAGGACAGGGCTTGGCGGGTCATACGGTGGGCGTTGCGCTCGGGGTCGAAGAGGGTCCAGCGGGACTTTCCGTCGGCCTTCGCCCAGTACAGCGTCGTGTCGGCCGCCTGCATCAGACCGGTCGCCGTGGTCCCGGCCGCGTGCCGCTCCACCACACCGATGGACGCCGAGACCGACAACCGTTGCCCGGCCAGGTCGAACGGCGCCTGAAGTGACTTGAGCACCGACTCGGCCAGCTCGGCGAGTTGGTCGGTGCCCGTCGAGTCCTCGACGAGCAGGGCGAACTCGTCGCCGCCGAGCCGGGCCACCAGGGGAGTGACGGCCCGGTTGTGCCCCGCCTCGTCCGCGCAGTGCGTCAGACGCTCGGCGACGGCCGCGAGCAGCCGGTCGCCGACGCGGTGGCCGAGGGTGTCGTTGACCGCCTTGAACCCGTCGAGGTCGAGGTAGCACAGCCCGATCCGGCCGGTCCCGCTCTCCTCGTACGACTCCGCCTCCAGTGCGGCGGACAGGCGTTCGAAGAACAGCGTCCGGTTGGGCAGCCGGGTCACCGGGTCGTGCATCTGCAAGTGGCGCAGCCGGGACTGCAGTTCACGGCGCGCGCTGATGTCGGAGACCGAGAGCAGGACGGCCCTCTCGGCCTCGGGCAGCGGGGTGACGGTCACCTGCACCCAGAGCGAGTGCCCGTCGGGGTGCTTGAGGCGGCGCGCGCAGCGCAGCCGGGCCTGACGGCCGCGGAGCACCTCACGGTACGCGTGCCAGGTGCGGGCGTCGGAGGACAGATCGAGCAGGTCGGCGGCGACCCTGCCGGCCAGCCCGCCGGTGCCGAGCAGCTCGCCCAGGGTGTCGTTGGCGGTGACCACCAGGCCCTCCCGGTCGACGACCGCCATGGCGTGCGGCGCGGCGGCGAACACGGCGCCGAAGGACGGGGATTGCGGGACGGGGGACGGCAGAGCGGGGGATGGCGGGGAGGCAGATGGCGGAGAGGCGGAGGCGCCCGGTTGCGGCAGCGCGTCCGCGGGAGGCGGAAGTGGATACGCCCCGAGGAGGGGCGGTGGCTCAGATGTACCGGATGACGCGCTGTCGTGACTTTCTGTGACGGCCGGGCCGACGAGGTCTGCCGCGGGCGCCTGCCCTTCGGACATTCCGCTCACCGCTCGCTCCCGCAGTGCACTCGTTCTACGTACGGATCTCGTGGGTCTCGTCGGGGTCGACGGCCGCTGGGGGTGCGGCCGCACAAGCCGTGTTCGTGCAGGAAAGTGTGCCGATCATAGAGGCTGGTCCAGGGGCCTTCCAGCCGCTGTCCAGTCTCCCGGAACGAGCACATGGTCTGACAGATCGTTTCTGCTCGCACCTTGCCCCGGTCCATCAGGCCGCCTTCGAGTGTGACGTTCCGTGAGTATTCGGGGCGTCGGCCCATGTCGGCGCCCCCTCGGCGCTCGTGCGCCGGTGTGTGCTCCCACCCGCACTGCCCCTCCCCCGGCCGTCGCGGTTTCCCTTCTGGCCTTTCCCCCGGCTGACGGCCTCTCACCCTTCTGGGGCAGACAAACAGGACGTAGTAATACAAGTAAGACAAGGCTGGGTGCGTAGTTGCCCGAATCGCACCCGGAGGTCGACGTGCCGCGTCCGCTCCCCAGCAGGGGGTTCAGCCACGAGGCTCTGCGGCCACGTGTCCGGGGGCGGACGCCCTTCGTCGTGCGTCGAACCGTGGCCGCGGCCACCTCGATGACGGCGCTGGTCGCGACCTCGCTCGTCACGGGCCCCGCGCTCGTCGGCTCCCTCGACGCGCCGTGCGAACTCACCCGGAGCGAGGCACACCACTCGGAGGGAATCGACACCTGGAACGCCGCCTACACGCGGCCCGACCGGCCTCTGAACGCGGTCCTGGTCTTCCTGTCCTTCCCGGACTCCGTGCCGACGACCACGCCGGCCGAGCTGACCTCGGACTACTTCCCGGCCACCAGTCGCTTCTTCGACCGTGCCTCCTACGGCCGGTTCACGGTGCGTCCGCATCCGCTGGACCATTGGATCCGGATGCCCCAGCCCTCCGTCTCGTACGGCGTACAGCGTGACTGGGACCCCGATCACCGGAGCGCGTATCTGCACGACGCGCTCGCCGTGACCGACAAGGAGGTCGACTTCTCGCGGTACGACGTCGTGTACTTCGTGGCCGACCCGGACGCGCCCGGCATCGACTCGGACGCCACGAAGGTGGTCAATCTGGAGACCCCGCTGCAGGCCGACGGCACGGATGTCCGCCGGGTGGTCACGGTCTTCGAGAAGCACCCGCCGGACCGGCTGGTGCTCGCCCATGAGACCGGGCATGTCTTCGATCTGCCCGACCTCTACCACCGGCCGGTGGACGGCAAGGGCGACTGGGACACCTATGTCGGCGACTGGGATCTCATGGGCAGCCAGTTCGGCCTGGCCCCGGATCTCTTCGCCTGGCACAAGTGGAAACTGGGCTGGCTGGACGACCGCCAGGTGGTGTGTGTGCGGGGAAGGGGGAGCAAACGGGTGACGCTTGAGCCGCTGGGGGCGGGAGAGCAGGGAGTGCGGGAGGTGGCGGTGAACGCGGGCTCGCCCTCGGACTCCGGGGCGGCGGGGGCGCGGCCCCTCGGGCCCGGAGTGCAGGCGTTCGGGTCCGGGCACGGCACCAAACTGGCGGTCGTACGCACCGGAGTCGACAGTGTGCTCGCCCTGGAGGCGCGCGATGCCACGGGGAACGACAGTGCGACCTGCACCCAAGGGGTTCTCGTCTATCGCGTCCATGGCGACACGGCGTCGGGCGGCGGCCCGATCGAGGTCCTCGACGCCCATCCGCACTCCTCGGCCTGCTGGAACACCTCGGTGTACCCGGCCCTGGCGGACGCGCCCGTGGACGTGGGAGAGAGCTTCACCGTGCCCGGCGACGGCGTACGCGTGGAGGTGGAGGACCGCACGGCCACGGGCGCGTGGACGGTGCGGATCACTCGACAGTGAGGCGTTGGGGCGGGCGGTTCCTACGGTTCGCGCTGTCCGCGAGCACGGGCGCCCGTGGGAACGGGCGGTTCCCGTGGTGTGGTGTGGGGGGTGTGGGTGGCGCAGCCCCCACAGCGCGTGGCGGAGCCGGGCAAAAACAACGATGGCGACCCCGTTCGCGCTTTCCGCGAACACGAATCGCCATCGCCATCGTGCGCCGCCAGGGACTCGAACCCCGGACCCGCTGATTAAGAGTCAGCTGCTCTAACCAACTGAGCTAGCGGCGCCTGCTGACGTCGTAGACCTTAGCATCCTGGTCGGCGGGAGGAAAAATCGATATCCGTACGGCAGAGGAGGCGGCTGCCCGGGCCGCCCGGACCGCCGCCCACAGGACGACTTCCGGCCCGGGCAGCCAGGGATGACGGGTGTCGGGCGCGACGAGCCAGCGGGACTCCGGGCGGCTGCCGGGGCCGGCCGCGGGGGCGGTGGGGCTGCTCCCGGGCACGGTGACGGCGTCCCCGGGGCCATGGCACAGCAGCGGCGGCACCACGGGGGTGCGGCCGCCCCACTCCTCCCAGTCCAGCAGCGCCGCCAGCCGCCGGGCCGTGCCGGGGGCCGTGAACAGCAGCATGCGCCCCCGGTGCTCGGCGACCGGCCCGGAGCCCGGCCCCTCGCCCCAGAGCCGGTCGAGCATGAGCCGCCCGAAGATCGCGGGGGCGCTCACGACGTCGAACGCGGTGCCGCAGGGCAGCACGACCGGGGCGGCGGGCCGCTCCGCCCAGTGCGCCGCCGTGCTACGCGGATACGTTCCTGCGGAGGCGAGCCAGGCGGCCCCCTCCGAGGTGGGGCGGAAAGGCTCGGTGAACGGCAGTCGACTGCTCATGACCGTCAGATGTACCGGGTGTGAGGGGTCCGTCTCCGAGAGTCGCGGAAAACCGGGACGGCGAAGGCCCGGGCAGAGTATCGTGCCGCCGCATATGCCAGAAGATCATTCGGTCGGTGCGGCGGACGCTCAGCCCAGGCTCTCGGGGCCGCTCGACTCGGCGCCCCGCAGCAGGTCCTGCCCGAACTCCACCATCTTCTTCGCGTAGTCCTCGGTCCACTCCGCCCGCTCGGCGATGGCCGCCGGGGTCAGCCGGTCGAAGCGGCGCGGATCGGCGAGCTGGGCGGCGGCGATCGCCTGGTACTCCACCGCGCGGTCCGTGGCCGCGCGGAACGCCTGAGCCAGCTCGGTCGCCCGCGTGAGCAGTGCCCGCGGGTCGTCGATCGACTCCAGGTCGAAGAAGTGTTCCGGGTCGGAGGCCGCCTCCTCGGGCTCGAAGAGCAGGGGCGCGGGGCGTAGCCGCGGCTCGTTCCGACGCGGCGTGGGCTCCGCCATGTCTTCTCCTCCTCGTACGGTCGGGTGGCTCCCCTCGCGGGTGGGCCACCGTCCATTGTCGCGCGGCGCCGCAAGGGCGCGGGACCGAGCGGATAGCGCCCGCCCGTGCTCCGCGCACCACACGGCTCCGGACCTCTCAAGGCCGCGGGGCCGGGCGATGTTCCCCGCGGCCTCCGGCACCGCTCCTCGTGGCCCGGGGTGCCGGCCCCGCCGTGCGTCAGGGCCGCCACGTCACCCGGTGCTCGGACAGATGCGCCAGCACCGCGTGGTTCGCCTCCCAGCCGTCCGGGAACTTCACCGTCACTCCCAGTTGCACCGGCTCGGTCGAGGGGTGGTCGTCCAGCAGTTCCGTCACTCCCGCCCGGCATACCACGATGCACGCGTGCCGGTGCCGGGACGCGAGCACGCACAGCCGCCCGGTCTCCAGGTGGAAGGCCGTCGCGTCCGGTCTTCCCGACAGCGGGTGCAGCACCACCGTCACATCGAACTCGCGGCCCTGGAGCCGGTTGGCCGTGTCCACCGTCACATCCGCCACCCCGAGCTCCGCCAGCGCGGAGCGCACCGCCGCAGCCTGGTCACGGTGCGCGGTGCCGACGGCGATCCGGTCCGCGGTCAGCGGCACCGGCTCCGCCGCCCGCTCCGAGACCGCCGCCCCGCCCCGGTCCAGCAACCGCCGCACGAGCGTCGCGACCGCCCGTACCGCCTCCGGATCCGTGCGCGGGGTGTGCCGGGCGGGGAGTTCGAGGAGCCCCCAGCCGGTCTCGGCCGCCTCGTCGATCACCCGGTCGGGACCCGAGCCGTCCGAGGGCACGCCGAACGACAGCCTCCGGTCCCCGTGCCCCGTACCGCTGCGGAACGGCGTGTACGGATAGAACGCGTCCGACACCAGCGGCGCCGCCGACGCCGGCAGCCGCCAGGACACCGGCAGCCGGTGCTGCGGCAGCTCGGGATTGTGGGCCAGGAGCGTGGTCACGGCCGACGCCGACGGGTCGTACGACAGACCGGCCCACTGCTCCGCGCCCACGATCGCGAACGGGTCCAGCTGGCCCGGATCGCCCACGAACAGTGCCCGCTCGAACAGTCCCGCCACCGCCAGCAGCGCGTCCGAGCGCATCTGGTACGCCTCGTCGACGATCGCGTGCCGCCAGGGCTCGACGTCCTTGACGTGCGCCCACTTGGCGGCGGTGGAGATGACGACGTCCAGGCCCGCCAGCTCCTTGGCCTTCGCCGACTTGCGGACGTTCGGCAGATCGTCGAGGGCCTTGTCGTAGGGGTCCGGATCGCTGCTGTGCAACCGCCCGACCGGGAGGTCCGGGTCCTTCTCCGCCAGCCGCAGCACCAGGTCGTCCACCTGCGCGTTGGTCTGTGCGATGACCATCAACGGACGCCCGGCGGACGCGAGTTCGAGCGCGGCCCGCACCACGAGCGTCGACTTCCCGGCACCCGGCGGAGAGTCCACGACGACCCCGCGGTGCGCGCCGTGCAGCGTGTCCCGCAGGATCGCCTCGGTGGCCCGGGTGGCCGCGGTCCCGGGATCGAAGTCCCCGCCCGGCCGGGCGAACACGGTCACAGCACGTCCTCCTCGGTCACCGGGTCCGGCCGGGGCGTCGCGTCGCCCTCACCCGGCGGCCCGCCATGGGTCCAGGGTGTCTCCTCCGGCTCGGGCAGCTTCGCCCCGCCGCGCTGTTCGTGCTCGAACAACGTGAAGCAGACGCGGTCGCCCTTCTCCGGCACGGATCCGGCCTCCGGCTCCCTGCCGCGGCCCATCTTGTCGACGATGCGCAGCACCAGAAGGGCGCTTTCCGCGCCGCCCCCGTCGCCTCCCCGGCCGTCCTCGCCCGTGTCCTCGTCCGCGTTCTCGTGTCCCTCGTATCCGACGAACTCGGCCGCCTGCGGCTTTCCCCCCAGCGACCGGTACACCTTCACGCCCTCCCCGAGATGCGGCCGGTCCTCGGTCCGTACGGTCACCAGCGGACGGGGGCTCGGGCGCCTGCCCTCGCTGTACGCCATCACGACATCCGTGACCTCGCCCGCGAACGCCTCCCCGGCCAGCCGTCGCGCGGCCATCACCAGCGGGTCGTCCAGCGCCTCCTGGGCGTCCAGCCGGGCCTGTTCGCGCTCGCGCGTGGCGAGCTTGTTCGCCGCGGTGACCGCGTCGTCGTGGCGCGGCTGGGGCGGCTCCCCGGCCGTCACCCGGTCCCGGTGGCCGGTGAACGACCAGCGGTCGCGGGTCCACCGCTCCTCGGCATACGCGCCCTGTGGCAGCGCGCGCAGCAGATCGAGCCCGCGCCACACGGCATCCCACGTCGGCCGCGTGCGGCTCTCCACCAGCGCCCGGATCTCCCTCTCGGCGGCGGAGAGTTCACCGAACCGGTCGTCCGCCTCGACGCCGTCCTCGGCGGCGGCGAGCCGGGCCCGAGCGCGGTCGTAGCGCTCGATGGCGGGAGCGAGCAGCTTGTTGTCGAAGGCCGGGTCGGTGGCGGGTCCGGCCGGCGGGCACAGCAACTGGCCCTCCGCGTCCCGCGCCAGCTCGGCCCGCAGTGCCGCCGCGGCGCCCGAGGTGCCCTCCGGCGGGTCGATCCAGGCGAGCAGCGCGCCCAGATGCTGGTCCTCCAGGCTCGACTGCCCGGTCGTCCAGTGCCGCCCCAGCACCTCGGTGAGGGCGAGCAGCAGCGCGGAGCCGGGCACCCGGGCGCGCTCCCCGAAGTGGGTGAGCCAGCGGCCGAGGAGCGGCACCCGTGGGGGCGCCGGATGCGGGGTCTCGGGGTCCTGTTCGGCGGTGCGGCGGAACCGCATGGAGCGCCCCAGCAGCCGTACGAAGTCGATGCCCGCCCGGCTCGGCACGATCAGCTGCGGGGCGTCCGCGCACAGCTCGACCTCGACCTTGACCCGCTTGCCGGTCTCGGGATCGGTCTCGGTGCGCTCGGCGGCCTCGACCGCTTCGGCGTATCCGTCGACGTAGGGCAGGACGATGTCGGCGAGGGCGGCGAGGAACGCGAACCTGAGGTCGCGGTCGCGCGGCTGGGGCACGACGAGCAGCCGGGGCGTGTCCCGGTCGGTGCCGACCAGCGCGCCGAGCGGCGCCCCGGCCTCACCGGCGGTGGTGAGCGGCACGAGGACGAGGGGGCGCGCGGACAGGTGCCGGTGCCGGACGGTGGCGGCGGGCTGGGCCTGCCCCGACCGCACGGCCTCCAGACGGGCGAGGGTGGCGATCAGCGACATGCGGCGCCCTCCAGGGCCCCGAGCACCTCGGCACGCAGATGTGCCGCCCGGCGCAGGGCCGCCACCGCCGGGTCGTCCGGGTCCCCGGCGCTCCCGTGGGCGGCAGCCAGGACGTCGTCCACCGTCGCGAGGTCGCCCAGCTCGGCGCGCAGCGAGCGCCCGTAGGACGTCACCGCGCCCTCCGCGCGGGCGCGGGCGCGGCAGTGGAAGGCCATCTCGCACGCGGCCAGGCACTCGGGGGCGTAGGCCGCGGGGACCGACTCGACGGCGGCCGTCAGCTCCTCCTGGGGCAGGTCGGGCGCGAAGCACAGGCCCTCGGGGAGGTCGTCCGCGATCTCCTCGATCCGGGTGAGACGGGCCAGCTGGCGGCGGGTGACCGCGCGCTGCTTGCGGATGTCGACCGGGGAGGCGGCGGGCAGGTTGGAGAAGTCCTTGGGGCACACCAGCAGAATCCGGTGGCGCACCACGGGCGCGGGGGCGTCCGGTTCCGTGCCGAGGCGGGCGGCGACCTCCTCCAGCGCCAGGACGTAGACCGCGGCCTGGCGCGCGGCGGCTCCGACCTTCGCAGGGTCCGCCGAACCGTCCAGCAGCGGGAAGGACTTGATCTCCACGACGGTCCAGCTGCCGTCGGGGTGGACGACCACGGCGTCCGGCTCCAGGAACGCGGGGGAGCCCGCCACCTCCAGGGCGAGCAGCGGGTGGTCGAGCAGCGCCCAGGTGCGTGCCGTGACGGCCTCGAGCAGCGCCACCGCCGTACGGGCGGTGCGGCCCTGCGGGCCGGCGGCGGTGAGATCGGGGACGAGGGCTCCGTCCGGCGCCGCGGCGGCCGGGTCCAGCTTCTCGTGCACCAGGCGGAGCAGCTCCGCGCCGCCGTCCGCCTTGACCCGGGCCTCGAAGGCGTTGCCCCGCATGAAGGCGAACTGCGACTGCCCGAACGCCGACGGCGCGCCGAGCGCACCCGCCAGCGCCGCCTTGTCCACCCCTGCGCCGTCCAGGAGCGCGCGCCGCCTGCACCCGGGGTTCGCGGCGAGCGCGGCGAGGGCGCGCGCGTCGAGCGCCTTGGGCGGGAGGGAAGCGCCGCGCAGGTCAGCGAGTTGCTGCCGGAGCGCCGTCCCCCGCGTCCGCGGGAGAGGCACCCGGCTCGGCTTCCGGCCCGGTGCGGGAGTTGCGCTGTCGGGGAATTCGCTCACCCGTCGAAGTCTGGCATCCGGCACTGACAATCGGGGAACCCGCGGCCCCTGGGGCAGCCGTGACGGGAGCGGTCCGCGCCCGCAGCCGGTTCCTGACCGTGTGCACGGCCCGCAGCAGCGGCCTGCTGAGCAGGAGGCCCACGCCCATGGTGGCGACGCCCGCGACGGCGTCGAGGAAGTAGTGGTTCGCGGTGCCCATCACGACGAGCGCGGTCAGCAGCGGATAGGCGACGCCCACCGCCTTCGCCCAGCGGGTGCGGCCGTGGCGCCACAGCATCACTCCGCACCACAGCGCCCAGCCGACGTGCAGGCTGGGCATGGCCGCGTACTGGTTCGTCATGCCGCCCAGGCCGCGCGGCGCGCTCGCGTCGCCGCCCCACCAGCCGTAGGAGCTGTACTGGGCCATGGTGTCGACGAAACCGTGATCCGGGGAGAGCAGACGGGGCGGGCAGGTGGGCAGCAGCGTGAAGCCGATCAGGCCGATGAACGTGGACGTCATCAGCCAGGTGCGGGCCGCGCGGTAGTGCTCCGCGCGGCGCCTGAAGATCCATACCAGGATCGCCGGGGTCACCAGGTAGTGCAGCGAGGCGTACCAGAAGTCGGCGGGTATGCCGAGCCATGCCTCACGGGTGAAGAGACGGTTCAGCGGATGCTCGGCGTTGATGTGGAGCAACTTCTCCAGGCGCAGGATCGCCAGACCGTGGTCGACGGCGTCGGAGACGTCACCCCGGGCGAGCAGCCGGCCCGCGGAGTACGAGGCGTACACCAGGAGGATCAGGGGCAGCTCGGTCCACCAGCGCAGCCGGGCCGGGTGGGCTTCCCCGGTGCCTGGTGTCTCGGCCTGCGCCATCCGATTCGCCCTCCCCCTTCTTCACGGCGGCCCCCGGCCGTCCGGCCGTGTCACTTTACGGCGTCCGAGGACGGCCCGACGGGGCGCCCCGGCCCTCAAAGACGCAGGGATCGCCCCCCGGGTTGCCCGGGAACGGGGTGGGAGATGATGGAGGGACCCCTCGTTGATATCTCCCGGAAAGGCCCCTCATGGCACCGCGCATCCTGCTGGCCCGGCACGGACAGACGGCATGGTCGCTGTCCGGCAAGCACACCGGGAGGACGGATGTGCCGCTCCTGGAGGAGGGCCGGCGGGGCGCCAAGCTCCTGGGCGAGCGGCTGCACCGGGCGCCCTTCGAGGGGCTGCCGGACGTCGAGGTCCGCACGAGTCCGCTGGTACGCGCGCGTGAGACGTGCGAGCTGGCCGGGTTCGGCGAGCGGGCGAGCGCCTGGGACGCGCTGATGGAGTGGGACTACGGGGCGTACGAGGGGATGACGCCGGCCGAGATACAGGCGATCCGGCCGGGCTGGCTGATCTGGCGCGACGGAGTCCCCGAGGGGGAGAGCCTCGCCGAGGTCTCCGCGCGCGCGGACGAGGTCGTCGCCTGGGCCCGCGCGGCGGACCGTGACGTCCTGGTCTTCGCCCACGGCCACATCCTGCGGTCCATCGGGGCGCGCTGGCTGGGCCTGCCGCTGGACTTCGCCGCGCGGATCAGGCTCAACCCCACGTCGTTGTCGGTGCTGGGGTGGGCCTACGGGGAGCCGGCCATCGAGTCCTGGAACGACTGCG
Source organism: Streptomyces sp. NPDC052036 (assembly GCF_040680495.1). Taxonomy (NCBI): domain Bacteria; kingdom Bacillati; phylum Actinomycetota; class Actinomycetes; order Kitasatosporales; family Streptomycetaceae; genus Streptomyces; species Streptomyces sp. NPDC052036. The sequence continues at coordinate 24,909 of NZ_JBFAWW010000008.1, forward strand.
GCCACCTGACGGTCTAGGTCAGCCCCAGGACCGCCGGGCGGCCGCGCACGCCGTGTTCCTCAGGCCATGCGCGGCAGGCTCGCGTGCCGGTCGAGGAACGCCGACACCCCCGATGCCCGCCGGTGCGGCAGCAGCACGCGCGCGGTGCCCGCCAGCATGGTCAGGATCCTGGACGACTGGACCTGGTCCAGGAGGTCCAGGACGCGCAGACCCGCCTGGGCCGCCTCGTCGGGGCGTCCGCCGCGGGCCAGGTCGTCGGCCAGTTCCGCGGTGTACAGGGCGATGTTCCGGGAGAAGTGCGGGTCCTGCAGATGCGCGGCACGCCGGGCGTGCCGGGCCGCGCGCGGCCAGTCGCCCAGTGCCGACCAGCACTGCGCCTCCAGGCCCTCCAGCTCGGCCTCTCCGTAGAAGCTCATCCACTCGGGGTCGGCGTCCGACGTCCCCCGCTCGAACAGGGCCTGCGCCCGGGCCAGCGCCTGCTCGCAGCCCGCCCGGTCGGCGAGTCCGGCCCAGCCGCCCGCCTCCCGCAGCGCCAGCAGCGACATCAGGCGGTTCGAGCCGAGGGGCCGGGCGGCGCGCTGGGCGGCCTGCGCCGTCCGTACGGCCTCCCGTGGCCGGCCCGCGTCACGGGCGAGGAACGCCGTGTTGCAGAAGGCGTGCGCCTCCAGGGCCGGGTCCCCGGACATCCGGGCGGTGGCCAACGCCTCCGCGTAGTGCGAGCGGGCGTCGTCGAAACGCCCCGAGTCATGCGCCAACCAGCCCACCGAGATGGCCAGTTCACCCGCGCCCGCGTACAGCCGCTCCGCGACCGCCTGCCGGGTCGTGCCCGCGTCGAGCAGCGCGTACGCGGCCCGCAGGGGAGCCGCCGCGCGTCGGTAGAGGCCGTCCGCGCCGTGCCGGTCGTCGAGCAGTCTGATCTTGCGTACGGCCTCCTCGAGCGCGTTCGCCTCGGACGTGCCTGCACGGTGGACGGGGCGTTCGGCGGCCGCCGCCGTGCCGCCGACGGTGAGTCCGAGCGGGCTCAGGGAGGCGGCCGCCACGGTGGCGGTGCCCCCGCTCATGAATGCGCGACGCTGCACGTCGCTCTCCTCGTGGTTCTCTTCGTCGTCCGGGCGTGTGCCGTACGACTCGTACGTTCCGTGGATGGCTCGGGTGTCCCGCATGTCATACGTCTCACACGCCCTCGGGGTCTCACCGGGAGCGTGCGGGAAGCTGTCGCGGTACATGGGGGGCGCTTCCTCGTCGGTGCGCGCCCCCCTTCCGCGTACGGAAGAGCGAGGGGCGAATCCCAGGTCCGCGAGTGTGTGACCGGGGAACATATGGAGGAACACGCGTTCGTAGGCGTAGTTGGGGCAGCGGATCTCACCCGCCTCCACCCGGCCGATGTAACGAGCGTCACAGCTGACGCGCTCGCCGATCTCGCGTGCGGCGCGCCGTACCGCCGCGGCGAACTCGCCCGGCGAGCGCTGTCCGCGCAGTTGCCGGAAGGCGAGGTTCGGCCGCGGTGGCCTGGGGGACTGGGACGTACTCATGGCCGGGCCCTCTCTTGCGAACCGTCGAACCATGCCGGATTCAGGATGGCTTGTCCGTGTGGTGCCAGTTGGCTCCCTGTGTCCGGCGGTGCAAGAAAGTACCTGCCCCACAGGTGCCGTCATGCACGGTTTGGCTACAAACCGGATATCTCATGCGCGATCTGCCATGAACTGCCATCCTTGACGGCGGTGTTGTGCCGTTGCCGTTGACGTTTCACCGCGTTGAACCCTGCGGACCGGGAGCCGCCCGAACTCCCGACCCAACTCAGCGTCGAGGAGGGGTTCCGTTGGAGGCCGGGATGCAGACCAGGCAGAGCACCGAGTTCGGTACGCAGTCGTCGACCGCGAGCCCTGCGCCGGAGCGCGGCGCACCGCCGCACCTCACTCCCGACCTCGTGACCGTCCCGGCCCGGCAGGGCCTCGAAGCGGTCGACATCCTCCGCCGCGGCGCGGGCGACTGCGTCGGCCCCGTCCTGCACGACGGAGGCGGCGACACCCTCGGCTTCCTGGTCCCGCCGGGCACGGCGGACGGATGGGACGTCCCGGGCAGCACCTGCACCCAGACGGACGGAAAGGGCCTGAGCCTCGTCGCGGAGCGGCCCCAGGCCGAGGGCACCGGCTGGCTGCTCCCGCCCGGCGACGCGGAACTGGCCACGGACCCGGTGGTGCTGCGCGAGGCACTCGGAGAAGCGGCCCGGCTGATCGAGGCCGCGGACAACTGTCGGTAAGCGCTCGCGGACAGCGCGGAATCCCGCCGCGGGGCCCGTCGGCCCCGAGCGGCCGACCCCTCGGATGCCCCCGATAATGGCGGGATGGGGAGGTCACGGAACGCGCGACGAGGACAGGACTCCGAGGCCGTCGTCGAGGCGGTCGACGGCGGGCTCGCCCAGCTCGTACCCGACCGGGACCGGGCGCGGGCCTGGACCCTGCTCATCGACGGCGCCCCGCAGTCCCACGTCGATCTCGACGACCCGGCCCATCTCGCCTTCGAGTACCAACGCCGCCTCGGCCATGTCATCGACCAGGTCGCCCCGCCCGGCCGCCCCGTGCAGGCCGTGCACCTCGGCGGCGGCGCGTTCACCCTCGCCCGCTACACCGCCGCCACCCGTCCCCGCTCCACCCAGCAGATCGTCGAGCGCGACGCGGCCCTCGTCCAACTCGTGCGGCGCGCACTGCCGTTGGACCCGAACGCCCGCATCCGGGTGCGTTCCACGGACGCCCGCGAAGGGCTCGCGAAGATACCGGACGGCTGGGCGGACCTGGTCATCGTGGATGTGTTCAGCGGGGCGCGCACCCCGGCACACCTCACCTCGGTCGAGTTCCTCACCGAGGTCCGCAGAGCACTGAAGGACGGCGGTGTGTACGCGGCCAACCTCGCCGACGGCCCGCCGCTGGCCCATCTGCGCGGCCAGATCTCGACCGCGGCGGCCGTCTTCCCCGAGCTGGCGCTGCTCGCCGACCCGGCCGTGCTGCGCGGCAAGCGCTTCGGCAACGCCGTCCTGGTGGCCTCGGCCCATCCGCTGCCGGTCGCCGAACTGACCCGTCGCGCCGCCTCGGACCCGCACCCCGCGCGCGTGGAGCACGGCAGGGCACTGGCCGACTTCACCGGCGGCGCGGCGGCGGTCACGGACGCGGCGGCGGTGGCGTCACCGGCACCGCCGCCCTCGGTGTTCCGCTGACCACCGGCCGGTCGGCCGGCGGTGCGTGATCAGTAGTTCCCGATCTCCACATGCGGCGGCCCGTCGTGCCAGGTGCAGAACACCGACACCCGGTTCGCGCCCGAGGTGAACTCCACCCGGATCCATGACTCCGTCTTCCACACCTGCATCGACCAGCCCGCCCCGGGCGTGGCCGACACCAGCGTCGCGGAGACGTCGCCGAGGTCGAAGACCACGTGTCCGCCGTCGGTGTCGTAGCTCTTGACCCGGCCCGAGGAGGAGGCGGAGGGCGAGGACGACGGCGTGGCCGCGGTCGTGGCGGGGGCGGGACGTGTGCCGGCCGTCTTCGAGGGGGTCGGTCGCGGGCTCGGGGCCGGCTTCCCGCGGTGACTGCGCGACGCCTCCGGTCGCTCCGTCGACGACGTCAGCGGTGCCGCCGCTCCCTGCGCCGTGGCGCCGCCCGCCGTGATGGGCAGGGCGCGCGGCGGGTCGTAGGCGGTCCCCGCCATCACGGTGTGGACACCCCACCACGACAGCGTGACCGCCGCGCCCGTGGCGAGCGACCAGGCCAGTACGTGTACGAGTCCTCTGAGCATCCCGGCCATAGTGCCTCACGCGCCCCATGCATGTCTCACGGGTCGCACACAGTTCCGTTTGTCCCGTTGGCGCACCGGAGTTGTCCACAGGCCCCGGCCGGGCTCCCCCGTATGGCGTACGGTGCCGCCCATGGCAAGTGTGCTCGTGGTGGAGGACGACCAGTTCGTGCGCTCCGCGCTCATCAGGCACCTGACCGAGGCCGGGCACACCGTGCGCAGCGTCGGCACGGCACTGGAGGCGCTGCGCGAGGTCGCCCATCTCTCCTTCGACGTCGTGATCCTCGACCTCGGACTGCCCGATCTGGACGGGTCCGAGGCGCTGAAGATGCTGCGCGGCATCACCGACGTACCGGTCATCATCGCCACCGCGCGGGACGACGAGACGGAGATCGTCCGCCTGCTCAACGCGGGCGCGGACGACTATCTGACCAAGCCGTTCTCGGTCGAGCACCTGTCGGCACGGATCGCGGCGGTGCTGCGCCGCTCCCGGGCGGTCGCGGCGGAGGCCGCGCCGCCGTCGGTCCTGCGGGTCGGCGGCCTCGCCATCGACCCCTTGCGCCGCCACGCCGAACTCGACGGCGCCCGCCTCGACCTGACCCGCCGTGAGTTCGACCTGCTCGCCTTTCTCGCGGGCCGGCCCGGCGTGGTCGTCCCGCGCCGGGAGCTGCTCGCCGAGGTGTGGCAGCAGTCGTACGGGGACGACCAGACCATCGACGTCCATCTCTCCTGGCTCAGGCGGAAGCTGGGGGAGACCGCTGCCAGGCCCCGCTATCTGCACACCCTCCGGGGCGTCGGCGTGAAGCTGGAGCCGCCGAGGACGGAGCCGGGGCCATGAGGTGGGCACTGGTCAAGGTGTGCGTGGCGGTGACCACGATGGTGGTGGTCGCCTTCGCGGTCCCGCTCGGGCTGGTCATCAAGGAGATGGCCCGCGACCGGGCCTTCTCGAACGCGGAGCGGGAGGCCGCCGCGATCGCGCCCGCGCTCTCCATCACCACCGACCGGGACCAGTTGGAGCGGGTCGTGGCCTCGGCGGGCTCCGACGACGGGATCGCGGTGCACATACCGGCGGGCGACGGCACCAGGGCGATCGACATCGGCCGCCGGCGCGCCGCCGACAAGGACATCGGGGCCACCCGCCGGCTGGGCCGCGCCTCCACCAGCGAGGTCCCGGGCGGCTCCACGCTGCTCCAGCCCACCGCGATCAGCTCCGGCGCGATCGCCGTGGTCGAGGTCTATGTGCCCGACTCCGAGGTCACCAACGGACTCGGCACGGCCTGGGCGGTGCTCGCCGGGGTCGGCATCGCGCTGATCATCGGCTCGGTGGCCGTTGCCGACCGGCTCGGGGTGCGGATGGTGCAGCCCGCGCAGCGCCTGGTGGAGGGCGCGCACGAACTGGGGGAGGGAAAGCTCGGGGCGCGCGTCCCGGAGGAGGGGCCGACCGAACTGCGCCTGGCGGCGGTCGCGTTCAACTCGATGGCCGACCAGGTCGTGCAACTCCTGGCGAACGAACGGGAGCTGGCGGCGGACCTGTCCCACCGGCTCCGCACCCCGCTGACCGTGCTGCGGCTGAACGCCGCCTCGCTCGGCGAGGGGCCGGCCGCCGAACAGACGCGCACGGCCGTGGCGCAGCTGGAACGCGAGGTGGACACGATCATCCGTACGGCCCGGGAGGCCAAGCCGCAGACGGCGGCGGGCCCGGGCGCCGGGTGCGACGCGGCCGAAGTGGTCCGTGAGCGGATGGAGTTCTGGTCGGCGCTCGCCGAGGACGAGGGCCGCAAGTGGCGGGTGGCCGGGGTCGACCGACCGATGCGGACACCCGTGGCCCGCGCCGATCTCGCGGCCGCACTCGACGCGCTGCTCGGCAACGTCTTCCGGCACACCGCGGAGGGCACGGCGTTCGCGGTCGATCTGCACAACGGCGAGGACGCGGTGATCGTGCTGGTCTCGGACGCCGGGCCGGGCATCGCCGACCCGCAGGCGGCGATGGCCCGCGGTCGCGGTTCGGGCAGTGACGGCTCGACGGGCCTCGGTCTGGACATCGTGCGCCGACTCGCGGAGTCGACAGGCGGGGACGTGCGGATCGGCTCGTCGGTGCTGGGCGGCACAGAGGTGCGGATCTGGTTCCAGCTGGACGGGCGGGCACCGGTGCGGCGCGGGCACCGGGGGTCGGTGCGACGCCGCCGCCCCGGCAGACTGGTCTCTACCTTTAACCGTCCCCGATCCCTTTCTTAAGCGCACCCTAAGATCCACAACGGGCGTCCGGAACAGGCCGTTTGACCGATTCCGGCCCGCTAGCGTGCTGCCGCACCCACCCCCCGTGAGCAGTGAAGGCAGGCACGCGATGAGCAGTACGCACCGGCGCACGATCAGCGTCCGGAACAAGGTGATCGGCGGTCTCGTCGCCGCCTCCGCCGTGGGCGGCGGGGCGATCCTGATCACCGGCACGGCGCACGCCGCCGCGGTCGGCGCCGTGTACACCAAGACCAGCGACTGGTCGACGGGATACACCGCGCAGTACGTCGTCACGAACGACAACGGCAAGGCAAAGGACGACTGGACGCTGCAGTTCGACCTGCCCTCCGGTGCGAAGCTCAGCTCCCTGTGGAACGGCACGTCGACGGTGAGCGGACAGCATGTCACCGTACGACCGCCGTCCTGGGACAGGGACGGACTCACCGCGGGCGAGTCGGTGACCGTGGGCTTCGTGGTGACCGGGTCGGGCGATCCGACCGGCTGCCTCATAGACGGAGCGAAGTGCTCGGCGGACGACGGTGCGACGCCCGAGCCGAGCGGCCGCCCCACCCGGCCCGCCACCCCGACGCAGACCCCGACCCCGACGGCGACCACCAAGCCGACCCCCACCGCGCCGGCCACCCCCCACCCCACCGCCCCGGCCACCCCGGCGCCCACCCAGACCTCGGACTCCGGCACGACCACCGGCGCCGGCTTCGCCCCGTACGTCGACACCTCCCTCTACCCGGCCTTCGACCTGCTCGCCGCCGCGAACGCCACAGGGGTCAAGAACTACAACCTGGCCTTCGTCACCGACGGCGGCGGCTGTACGCCCAAGTGGGGCGGCGTCACGGCCATCGGCAGCGACGCGGTGGCCGCGCAGATCGGCGACCTGCGCGCCAAGGGCGGCGATGTACGCGTCTCCTTCGGCGGCGCCTCCGGTTCGGAGCTGGCGACCACATGCTCCTCCGCGGACGCGCTCGCGGCGGCGTACGGAAAGGCCGTGGACGCCTACAAGCTCACCAAGGTCGACTTCGACGTCGAGGGCGGCGCGCTGCCGAACACGGCCGCGAACACGCGCCGCGCCCAGGCCATCGCCCAGCTCCAGCGGCAACACCCCGGCTTGGACGTCTCGTTCACCCTCCCGGTCATGCCCGAGGGCCTCACCCAGGACGGCGTGAACCTCCTGGCCGACGCCAAGGCGAACGGCGTGAAGATCTCCGCCGTCAACATCATGGCGATGGACTACGGCCCCGCGTACAGCGGCGACATGGGCACCTACGCCGTGCAGGCCGCCACCGCCACCCAGGCGCAGATCAAGAGCGTGCTCGCCCTCTCCGACAGCGCCGCCTGGAAGACGGTCGCGGTCACCCCGATGATCGGCGTCAACGACGTCTCGTCCGAGATCTTCGAGGTCGACGACGCCACCCAGCTGGTCGACTTCGCCAAGTCCAAGGGACTCGGCGGGCTGTCGATGTGGTCGGCCGCCCGCGACAAGGCGTGCGACGGCGGCCCCAAGCCCACCGCGGACGCGACCTGTAGCTCGATCGCCCAGGAGAAGTTCGCCTTCTCCAAGGCGTTCGCCGCCTTCCAGTAGCCCCGGCGCACCCGGGGCGCGGCACTCCCCTCCCCGTGCCGCGCCCCGGACGGTCAGGCGGTCGCCGGCGGCAGCGTGCCCGTCCGGGCCGCCCGGCCGTACCAGTGCGCGCTCGACTTCGGGGTGCGGGCCAGCGTCGCGTAGTCCACGTACACCGCCCCGAACCGCTTCTCGTAGCCGTAGGCCCACTCGAAGTTGTCCAGCAGGGACCACAGGTAGTAGCCGCGCACCTCGGCGCCGTCGGCCAGGGCGCGGCGGACCGCCGACAGATGCCCGTGCAGATACGCGATCCGCTCCGGGTCGTGGACCCGGCCGTCCGGGTCCGGCTTGTCGTCGTACGCCGCGCCGTTCTCCGTGACATACAGCGGCAGCCCCGGCGCCTCCCGCGAGTACCGCATGAGCAGGTCGTACAGTCCGCTCGGATCGATGGGCCAGCCCATCTCCGTTCGCTCGCCCGGCGTCTGATGGAAGGTCACGTCGTCCGCGCCCGGCCAGGGGGAGTACGGGCTCGCGCCATGACCGTCCGCCCGCGGGCCGCTCGCCCTCGCCTCCCCGGCCGCGGACACCAGTGCCGGTGTGTAGTAGTTCAGGCCGAGCGCGTCCAGCGGCTGGTTGATGATCGCCAGGTCACCGTCCCGCACCTGCGACCAGTCCGTGACGGAGGACGTCGCGGCGAGCAGGGTCTCCGGATACGCCCCGTGCAGCATCGGGCCGTGGAAGACCCCGTTCGCCAGGTCGTCGATCCTCCGGGCCGCCGCCAGGTCCGCCGGGTCCTGCGACACCGTGCGCACCACCGAGGAGTTCAGGCTCACCGCGACCGAGTTGCGGGACGGCATCACGGACCGCAGCGCGGAGGTGCCGAGCCCATGGGCCAGGTTCAGATGGTGGGCCGCGCGCAGGGAGGCCGCCGCGTCCGTACGGCCCGGGGCGTGCACCCCGGAGCCGTAGCCCAGGAAGGCGCTGCACCACGGCTCGTTCAGGGTGATCCACTGCTCGACACGGTCGCCCAGCGCCTCGCCCACGATCCGCGCGTACTCGGCGAACCGGAACGCCACGTCCCGCTCCGGCCAGCCGCCCGCGTCCTCCAGCTCCTGCGGCAGGTCCCAGTGGTAGAGGGTGATCGCGGGCCGGATGCCATGGGCGAGCAGTTCGTCGACCAGACGGCGGTAGAAGTCCAGGCCCCGCTGGACCGCGGGACCCCGGCCGGTCGGCTGCACCCGTGACCAGGAGATCGAGAAGCGGTACGCCGACAGGCCCAGCTCGGCCATCAGCGCGACGTCCTCGCGGTAGCGGTGGTAGTGGTCGACAGCGATGTCACCGGTCTCGCCGCCGGCCGTGCGGCCCGGCGTATGGCTGAAGGTGTCCCAGATGGAGGGGGTACGGCCGTCCTCCCGCACCGCCCCCTCGATCTGGTACGCGGAGGTCGCCGCGCCCCAGAGGAAGGCAGGGGGGAAGGTCACGGGCGTTGCGGACTCAGGCATGGAAGCGCTCCCATTTTGGTCGAGGAGACCGACGGTGGTGCGGGACCCGACGGGCCCAGGGGGTCCGGGGGATCCGCGGTGGCGGGGAGGAGAAGGAGGGAAGGGGGCCGGGGCGGCGGTGACCCGGCCCCCGGACGTCAGGGGCGGCGAGGGAGGTCCCTCGCGCGAGCCGGTCGGGCGTGGGCGGCGGTCAGCCCTTGATCGCACCCTGCATGATCCCGCCCACGATCTGCTTCCCGAACAGCAGGAAGGCGATCAGCAGCGGTAGCGTGCCGAGCAGGGCGCCGGCCATGATGACCGCCTGGTCGGGGACGTACCCGGTGCCCAGCGAGTTCAGTGCGACCTGCACGGTCGGGTTCTGCTGGTTGAGGGCGATGATCGGCCACAGGAAGTCGTTCCAGGCGAACACGAAGGTCAGCAGGCCGAGCACGGCCATCGCGGGCCGCGCCGCGGGAAAGACCACATGCCACACCACCCGGAGACTGCTCGCGCCGTCCACCCGCGCCGCCTCGATCAGCTCGGTGGGCAGCGCCTGCACCAGGTACTGCCGCATGAAGAACGTACCGAAGGCGGTCACCAGCGTCGGCAGGACGACGGTCTGCAACTGGTTGGACCAGCCGAGGTCGGACATCCACAGATACAGCGGTACGACGGCCAGCTGCGGCGGGATCATCATCGTGCCGATGGTCAGCAGCAGCAGCGCGCTGGAGAACCGGAACCGCAGTTTGGCGAAGGCGAAGCCGGCGAGCGTGGAGAACAGGACCGTGCTGACGGTGATGGTGGCCGCGACGAGCGTCGAGTTGAACATCGCGGTGCCGAGTCCCGCCTGCTCCCAGGCCGCCTGGAGGTTCTTGAACAGGTTCCCGCCGAACCACAGCGGCGGCGGTGTCTCGGCGAGCCGGCGGTCGGTGCGGGAAGCCGCGATCGCCGTCCACACCAGCGGTGCCAGCGAGACGAGCGCGAAGACGGTCAGGACGGCATAGGTGACCGGGCCCGCGTCCAGCTGCCTGCCCGCGCCCACCACCCGGGGCCGCCGCCGCTCGCCCCGGGACGTCCCCTTCCCAGGTGCCTGTGGCAGCGTCAGATCACGTGTGGTCATTGGGACTTCCTCAGCCTTCGGGAGAGCAGCATGTTGACCACGGCCACCACCAGCAGGATCAGGAACATCGACCAGGCGATCGCGGAGGCCTTGCCGAGGTTGCCGATGATCCAGCCCTGGTCGTACATGTACAGGCCGAGCGTCTGGTACTGGTGCTCGGAGCCGCCCTTGGAGCCGCTGACCCCGCCGAACAGCAGGGGCTCACCGAAGAGCTGCGTCGCGCCGATCGTGGAGACGATCACCGTGAACAGGATCGTCGGCCGCAGCATCGGCACCGTCACATGGCGGAACTGCTGCCAGCGCCCCGCGCCGTCCAGGGCCGCCGACTCGTACAGATCGCTGGGGATCGCCTGCATCGCCGCGAGGTAGATCAGCGCGTTGTAGCCGGTCCACCGCCAGATCACGATCGAGGACACCGCGAACTGCGAACCCCAGTCGGACTCCCGCCAGTTGACCGGGCCGACGCCGACGAAGTGCAGCAGCCAGTTGACCATGCCGCCGTCCCAGGAGTACAGCAGCGTGAAGACCAGCGTCGCCGCGGCCACCGAGGTGGCGTACGGGGTGAGCATCACGACCCGCCAGACGGTTGAGCCGCGCAGCCGGTAGTGGAGCAGATGCGCGAGCCACAGCGCCGCCAGGAGCTGGGGCACCGTGGAGATCACGCCGATGGTGAAGGTGTTCTCCAGCGCGTTCCAGAAGAACTCCGAGGAGAACAGGTTCGTGTAGTTGTCCAGACCCGCCCAGGTCTGATGGTCCAGCGCGGACAGCTGCACGCTGTGCAGCGAGTACCAGGCCGTGTAGAGCAGCGGGACCAGCGAGAAGGCCCCGAAGACGACGAAGAAGGGGGCGATGAACACATACGGCGACGCCTTCATGTCCCAGCGGTACAGCCGGCTGCGCCAGGAGCCGGGGCCCGCCGGCGGCGTACCGCGACCGTGAGCGCCCCGGGCCGCGCCCGGCTGGCTGCCGGGCGCGGCCTCGGCGCTCGACGCGGGGTGCGCGAGAGCCTCCTGGGAGCTGGTCACTGGCCGAGCACGTCCTTGATCTCCTTGGAGGCCGCGTCCCAGCCCTGGGCCGGGGTCCTGCCCTTCTGCTCGACCTGGAGGATGCCGATGTCGGTGATCGCGCCGTCGATCGGCTTGTCCTTGGGGCCGAGGGGCTGCGACGGGATGGTCTTGGCCGAGTCGGAGAAGATCTGGGTGAGCGGCGCGTTCGAGAAGTAGGCGGTGGTGTCGGCCTGCGGCGTGAGGTTCGCGTACGCCGACGGGGTCGACGGGAAACTGGCCTGCTTGGCAAAGACCTTCGCCTGCTGCTCGGGCGCGGTCAGCCACTTCGCCAGGGCGATGGCCTCCTTCTGGTGCTTGCTCGCCGTCGGCACGCCGAGGAAGGAGCCGCCCCAGTTCGACGCGGTCGGGGCCGCCGCCACGTCCCACTTGCCCTTGCCGGAGTCACCGGACTTCTGCTCGATGTAGCCGATCATCCACGCCGGGCAGGCCACCGTGGCGAAGGTGCCGTTGGCGAAGCCCTGGTCCCAGGTCGGGTCGAACTGCTTCAGCTTCGCCGACATGTTGCTCGTCGCCGCGGTCATGGCGACGTCCCAGGCCTTCTTCACGCCCTCGGACTTGTCCCAGACGACGTTGCCGTCCTTGTCGTAGTTGCGCTCGCTCGCACCGCCCAGCACCGCGTTGTAGACCGAGGCGGCCGAGTCCACGAACTTGGTGCCCTTCGGCGCCTTGTTCATGTACTGCTTGCCGAGGTCGACGTACTTGGCCCAGTCGCCCTTCCACAGTGCGGCGAGCTTGGTGCGGTCCGTCTCCAGACCGGCCTTCTGGAACAGGTCCTTGCGGTAGCAGATCGCCATCGGGCCGATGTCCGTACCGAGCCCGATCGTCTTGCCGTCCTTGGTGGTGGCCTGTGCCAGCTTCCAGTCCAGCCACTGGGACTTGTCGACCTCCTTGCCGAGGTCGACGAACTTGGCGGCCTGCGTCTCCACGGCCTCGGTGATGTTGCCGACCTCGATCGCCTGGACGTCGTCCGTACCGGAACCGGCCTGCAGACGGGTGAGAACCTTCGGCCAGTAGACGTCGGTGCGGGTGGTGACGTTCTCCTTGATGGAGATGTCCGGGTGCAGCTTCATGTACTCGTCGTAGAGACCGGCCTGCTTGTAGCCGAAGACGCCGAACGTGCCGATCGTCAGGGTGGTCTTGCCCTTGCCGCCGCCACCGCCGCTCGCGTCCGACGAGCCGTCGTCCGAGTCTTTGGCGCAGCCGGCCAGCAGACCCGTGGCCAGCGCGGCGACGGCCGCGAAGGCCACCAGCCTGTGGGACCGGCGGGTACTCGTGCGCATTGCGTCCTCCTGTTGCCTGACGTGCCGACCCCCCGGCCAACTGCATTGGTTGGACCCGTTCGTACTCACTGCGGCTCGGGCGGGGAACGTGCGGGACGTGTATGTGTCAGGTACTGTGGGAGCGCTCCCACATGTGATGAGTTGAAGAGTCGTGGGTCAAGGCGGGGGTGTCAAGGGAGCGGACGCGCAGAACTGCGTTCAGTTATCGGGCTGTTAACCGGAACCGGGGCGGGTCGCTCGGTGCTCGCCGCGCGGTCGGCGCTCGCCGCAAGTGATCACCACGGCGGACGCGACTGTTAGATTCCAGGCCAGCGTGAGACGACTGCGGGAGGCGGAGCCCCATGGCAAGCCACGGAGCGCGGGGCAGGGGCGGCGGTCGGCCGACCCTCGAAGAGGTGGCCGCACGCGCCGGCGTCGGCCGCGGCACGGTGTCCCGGGTGATCAACGGCTCGCCCCGGGTCAGTGACGCGACACGCGCGGCGGTCGAGGCGGCGGTCGCGGAACTCGGCTATGTGCCGAACACGGCGGCGCGGGCACTGGCCGCCAACCGCACGGACGCCATCGCCCTCGTCGTCCCCGAGCCGGAGACCCGCTTCTTCGCCGAGCCGTACTTCTCGGACATGCTCAAGGGCGTGGGCGCCGAGTTGTCGGACACGGAGATGCAACTGCTGCTGATCTTCGCGGGCAACGACCGTGAGCGCCGCCGGCTGGCCCAGTACCTCGCGGCGCACCGCGTGGACGGGGTCCTGCTGGTGTCCGTGCACGCGGACGACCCGCTGCCCGATCTCCTCGCCCAGTTGGAGATCCCGGCGGTGATCAGCGGCCCGCGCTCGGAACGCGAGACGCTGCCGTCGGTGGACTCGGACAACTACGGCGGCGGCCGCTCGGCGGTCGAGCATCTGCTCGCCCGCGGTCGCGCGCACATCGCCACGATCACCGGCCCGCTCGACGTCTTCGGCGCCCAGCGGCGCATCGACGGCTACCGCGACGCACTGCGGGACGCGGGCCGCGTGGTGGACGAGGCCCTGATCGCCCATGGTGACTTCACCGAGGAGGGCGGTCGCCGGGCCATGGCGGAACTGCTGGCCCGCCGTCCCGCGCTGGACGCGGTGTTCGCGGAGTCGGACGTGATGGCGGCCGGGGCCCGCCAGGTGCTGCGCGAGGTAGGGCGCCGTGTCCCCGACGACGTGGCGCTGGTCGGCTTCGACGACTCGGTGATCGCCCGCCATATGGATCCGCCCCTGACGAGCGTGCGCCAGCCGATAGAGGAGATGGGCCGCGCGATGCTCGACCTGCTGCTGGAGGAGATAGCGGACCGGCGCCCGGCGGCCGCACGCGGCCTGGAACGCCGTCAGCTGGTCCTGCCGACGGAACTGGTGGAGCGGGCCTCCTCCTGAGAGGCGCTTCCGCACGGCGCGCCGCACCCGCCGAGGGCCGGGTGCGTTCCGGCTGCCGAGGCTTTCTGCGCCCGCGCGTGCGCCGGGTGTGTCGTACGACGGCCGGAGTGCGGGGGCCGAAACGCAGTCCAGCCGGTGTCCCGCTCCCACGGGTCACCGGCTGGCTACTGAGGGTGAGTGACGGGACTCGAACCCGCGACATCCTGGACCACAACCAGGTGCTCTACCATCTGAGCTACACCCACCATGACCGGTACTTTGTGCTTTCCGCACCGGCCGAGAAAAAGTGTACAGGGTCCGAAGGGGTGCTCGCGCCAGCGTTTCTCCGGGGCCCGTCAGGGCCCCGTCAACATCGCTACTGCGCGGGCAGCACGTGCCGGGCCGCGATCGTGCGGGCCGTGTCCGAGTCGGGACCCGGCTGCGGCACGAAGATCGCCTCCCGGTAGTAGCGCAACTCCGCGATCGACTCGCGGATGTCGGCCAGCGCCCGGTGGTTGCCGTTCTTCTCGGGGCTGTTGAAGTACGCCCTCGGGTACCAGCGCCGGGCCAGTTCCTTGATCGAGCTGACGTCCACGATCCGGTAGTGGAGGTAGTCCTCCAGTGTCGGCATGTCGCGGGCCAGGAAGCCGCGGTCCGTGCCGACGGAGTTGCCGCACAGCGGCGCCTTGCCCGGTTCCTTGACGTGCTCCCGGATGTAGGAGAGGACCTGCTCCTCGGCGTCGGCGAGTGTCGTGCCGGCCGCCAGCTCGTCGAGCAGTCCCGAGGTGGTGTGCATCTGACGCACCACCTCCGGCATCGTCTCCAGCGCCGCGTCGGGCGGCCGGATCACGATGTCCACACCCTCGCCGAGTACGTTCAGCTCCGAGTCGGTGACCAGTGCGGCCACCTCGATGAGCGCGTCGTCGGACAGCGAGAGTCCGGTCATCTCGCAGTCGATCCACACCATGCGATCGTTCATGTGTCCCACCTTATGGCCCGCCCGGGCTGTGCGGACCGCCTGTGCGGCGAGAAAGGCCCGGTCCCGGCCCTGCGGGCATGCCGAAGGGGCGGGATCCGCGTGGTGTGCGCCACGTCTCGTGGATCCCGCCCGTCCCCGGCTACCGGCCGGGCGGCGGTGCTAGTGCGCGCTGCGCTGCCCCGGCAGGCTCGGGCGGCTCGCCGCGTACAGCTCCGGGACATGCCTGACCGGATGGTCGACGTGCTTGCCGTGGCGGTCCGTGGACAGGGACGCCGCGGCGCCGAGCGAGCTCGCGGCGGCCGTGCGCCGGGTCTGCATCGGGACCGGGGCGGCCTCCGGCGCCACCTGCGGCGCCACTGGTCCGGCGGGCCCGTCGGGGTCCCCCGGCCGTTCGCTCTGCGGACGGCGCGCCCGGTACGCGGCCCGGTACGCCGCCGGCGACGAGCCGAGCTGGCGCCGGAAGTGCCCGCGCAGCGCGACCGGCGAGCGGAAGCCGCAGCGCCCGGCGACCTCGTCGACCGAGTAGTCGGAGGTCTCCAGCAGCCGTTGTGCCTGCAGCACCCGCTGGGTGATCAGCCACTGCAGCGGCGCGCTGCCGGTCAGCGAACGGAAGCGCCGGTCGAACGTCCGCCTGCTCATGTACGCGCGCGCGGCCAGGGTCTCCACGTCGAACTGCTCGTGGAGGTGCTCCAAGGCCCAGGCGACGACCTCCGCGAGGGGGTCGGCGCCGATCTCCTCAGGTAAAGACCTGTCGAGATAGCGCTCCTGGCCGCCGCTGCGGCGCGGCGGGACCACCAGGCGCCGGGCGAGCGCGCCCGCCGCCTCGTTGCCGTGGTCCGTGCGCACGATATGGAGACAGAGGTCGATACCGGCCGCGGTGCCGGCCGATGTCAGGACGTCGCCGTCGTCCACGAACAGCTCGCGTGGATCGACGTGCACCGACGGATAGCGCTTGGCCAGCGTCGGTGCGTACATCCAGTGTGTGGTGGCCGGTCGGCCGTCCAGCAGTCCGGCGGCGGCCAGCACGAAGGCGCCGGTGCACAGCCCGACGATGCGGGCGCCCTCTTCGTGCGCCCGGCGCACTGCGTCGAGCGCCTCCTCGGGCGGTGGTGAGGTGATCGACCTCCAGGCCGGCACCACGACGGTGCCCGCCCGTGAGATCGCCTCCAGCCCGTACGGCGCGGTGAGTTCCAGGCCCCCTGTGGTCCGCAGCGGGCCTTCCTCTCCGGCGGCCACCAGCAGTCGGTAGCGCGGAACTCCGGCGTCCTGGCGGTCGATCCCGAACACCGAAAGCGGTATGGAACTCTCGAAGATGGGGCCGCCGCTGAACAGCAGCACCGCGACGATCTCCTTGCGCCGCCGCCCGGACAGCTTCCGGGCCGCGGCATCCGCCGTGGCAGTGGAGTCGTGGCTCATCCTGCTAAGCCCCCCTCGGTGGTCGCGGCTCCTCGGTTGTGTCGCTCCTGCACGTTTCCCCTCGGTCCTGCACGAGTCCCCCGCCGTAAAGACAATCATGATCGAATTTACTGTGTCCCGCCGTGGCGGCGTGACCAGTTCACCATCCGGCACATTGTCGACATGACAACTTGGCGTGAAGCATTCGATCACGAAGGGTTGCACTCGTGGGCCGTGCAGGGAAGTGCGCCTCGTCCCAGTGGCCAATCCGCATAGGGTCCGGGAGCCCTCCGGGACCCTTTCGGCGCAGGTCGAACGGGGGGTGGGGGGCCGTTCGGCCCCCTGATGCGCGGGTGTGAGAAGTTGGCTGAAAAGAAGCGGGGGCGTGCGCGGAAACCGGTCAGTCGACCGGAGTGTTTGCGTCTCCGTTCCGTCCGCCCCCGCGCGCCCCCGTTCCGGCCGTGCCGTACCGGGCGGAGTGTCGGAAGCCGCAGGGTGCGCACTCCTCGTCCGCGGGCCGCGCCGCGCCCAGTTCGGACTGGCGCAGCAGCGCGCGGCACGCCCAGGTGACCGCCGTGAGGCCCAGCGTGGCGCTGATCGCACCGGCGACCGAGGTGCCGCTCCAGACGAGGACCACGGGAACCAGGACACAGGTGAACCAGGCCCAGCGGACGACCACGGCCGCCGTTTCGGAAGGGGGACGGTTCCGGGGTGCGGGACGGTTCCGAGGGGCGGGGCGGGGTGCGGGCAAGGCGGGCTCCCTGGGGCGGAGGGTCACCGGAATCAACGCGTGTCCGACCGGTCGGTCACTGGCGTTCCCGGGTGTCCGACCGGTTGGTCACCGGCGTCCCCGGGTGTCCCCGGGTGTCCGGGGCGGGCCCGGGCCTCGGCGGCCGGCCACCGAGGCCCGGTTCGGCTGACCCCGGGCCCCGGGTTCGGATCGTCGCGAGGCGTCCCCTTTTCACGGCGTGAGCCGCCCGTCGCTCCCTGACGCCGTGACCGTGTCCGTCGCCCCCTGTCCGAACCTGTACCGCGGAAGCCGGGCCGCTGCCCTGGTTGCTGAGTGAACCCCGAGCAAACCACCTGTACGAGGCAGCAACCATTGCGTTACGGGCGTCCCTCGTGCATGCTCTCTGGAACCCCGTGACGGGGGCCCCTCTGGTTCGGGCGAAGCCGGGAACTCTGGGGGTCGCGCGGGATCTGGGCGAAGGAGGCGTGCCGCCGTACCCTTGGGGGTATGGGGTGGGGAAGATGATTCCCGGACACCGCTCCGCCGCACAGTGTCGTCCCACCCACGAGGATCACAACGCCGAGACACTCATGGCCGGTCACGAATTCTTCGAACCCGCGGACCGCAAGCGCCGCGTCGCCGATCCCACGGCGGCCGAGCCCTTGGCGGCGGAAGAGTCACGCGCGTCCTGCGACCCCGCCTTCAAGCACGGTGTGGTGGTCGGCTTCGACGGTTCCATGTCCAGCGAGCGCGCGCTCGCCTATGCGATCGGCATGGCCCACCGTTCCGGTTCAGGCCTGATCATCGTGCATGTCGCCAACCGGCTGCCCACCACGGTGTGGGCGGGCTGCGAGCCGCCGGTCTTCGTCGATGTGCCGGATCACCGCACCGAGGTCCTCGGGCTGGAACTGGCCTGCGCCGAGCATCTCGCCGAGGTGCCCTGGATCCTGGTCGAGCGCGGCGGCGACATCTGCCACGAACTCGAAGAGGTGGGGCGGGAGTACGAGGCGGACGCGATCGTCGTCGGCTCCACCCAGGGCATCGTCGGCCGTATCTTCGGCTCGGTCGCCGGCCGGCTCGCCAAGCGCGCCCGGCGCCCCGTCATCGTCATTCCCTGAGGCCCCCGACGCCCCCTCCGGGCGCCCCGGCATGCCCGTAGAGGGTTGCGCGTGCGCACGACTGCCCGGTCGCGCCCATGGCCGGTTTCACGCGCGGACGACCGCCCGGCGCCGGCCCCCTGGCCCCGCGACACCGTCGCAACCTCCGCGCCGCCCTTTCGTAACTCCCCGTCGGTTCAGGCGAGATGGGGGACGACCACCTCCAACTCCCGTGCGAGAGCGCGCGAATCTACTCGCGCGTAGAGGTGTTTGTGCCCTTGTGAAGGGCATATATCGGTCACCGCACGACCGTACGTGCAGGACAAGAAGGGAGCCCGCCGTGGACAACGACGTCTCTGCGGGAAGCACCACAACGATCGTCGGCCGACTCGCGCTGGGTGTCACGCTGTTGGCCTTCGGTCTCGGAACGACCAACGTGATCGACGGCGTGACGACGGCCGACGCCGTGTCACTGGCTCACTATGTGGGCGGTGTCGCCCTGTTCCTCGCCGGCCTGCTCGCTTTCCGCGACCGCGACTTGGCCACCGGTACGGCCTTCTCGGCGCTCGGCGCCCTGTGGTTCACCTGGGCCGTCACGGCCGGTGGCCAGATGTCCGACAACGCCGCAGGGCTCTTCCTCCTGCTGTTCGCCCTCGTTGTCCTGAGCCTGGCGCTCGGCGCGGCCGGCGACGTCCTCGGCCAGGGCACCTATGCCCTGCTCTGCGTCTCCCTGGTACTGCTCGCCGTCGGGCGCTTCGCGGGCAACGACGCGCTGGGCAAGGCCGGCGGCTGGTGCGCGGTCGCCGCGGGCGCCGTCGCCTGGTACGCGGCCACGGCGGTCCTGGCCAAGTGGCCCACGTCCCTGCCGCGGCGTGCTGCCGGCCGGGGGGTGACGGCCGCCGGCTGAGGCAGCGCCGGGCCGGGGAAGGGCGGCCCCGGTCCCTTGAGGGAACGACCCCCTGTGCTGGTGGCACACAGGGGGTCGTTCACGTCGTGCGAGGTGATCCGGGGCGGAGGGGGAGCCGCTACTCCACCGTCACCGACTTGGCCAGGTTGCGCGGCTTGTCGATGTCCCGGCCCAGCGCCAGTGCGGTGTGGTAGGCGAGGAGCTGCAGCGGGATGCCCATCAGGATCGGGTCCAGCTCGTCCTCGTTCTTCGGGACCACGATCGTGTGGTCGGCCTTCTCCTGCGCCCGGTGGGCGACCGCGAGGATCTTGCCGCTACGGGCCTTGATCTCCTCCATGGCCGCGCGGTTCTTCTCCAGCAGATCGTCGTCCGGCACGATCGCCACGGTCGGCAGGGCCGGCTCGATCAGCGCCAGCGGGCCGTGCTTCAGCTCGGAGGCCGGGTAGGCCTCGGCGTGGATGTACGAGACCTCCTTCAGCTTCAGCGAGGCCTCGCGGGCCACCGGGTAGCCGCGCACACGGCCGATGAAGAGCATCGAGCGGGCGTCGGCGAACTGGTCCGCCAGCGCCTTGATCTCCTCCTCCTGCTTGAGGATCTCGGAGATCTGCTGGGGCAGCTTCCGCAGACCCTCGATGATCCGCTTGCCGTCGCGCACCGACAGGTCCCGGGTGCGGCCGAGGTGCAGCGCGAGCAGCGCGAAGGCGACGGTGGTGTTGGTGAAGCACTTGGTGGAGACCACGCACACCTCGGGGCCGGCGTGGACGTACATGCCGCCGTCCGCCTCCCGCGCGATCGCCGAGCCGACGACGTTGACGATGCCCAGCACCCGCGCGCCCTTGCGCTTGAGCTCCTGGACGGCCGCGAGGACGTCGTAGGTCTCACCTGACTGCGAGACCGCGACGTACAGCGTGTCGGGGTCCACGACCGCGTTGCGGTAGCGGAACTCGGAGGCGGGCTCGGCGTCCGCGGGGATCCGGGCCAGCTCCTCGATCATCTGGGCGCCGATCATGCCGGCGTGGTACGAGGTGCCACAGCCGAGGATCTTCACCCGGCGCACCGCGCGCGCCTCGCGGGCGTCCAGGTTGAGGCCGCCCAGGTGGACGGTGGAGAACCGGTCGTCGATGCGGCCGCGCAGCACCCGGTCCACGGCCTCGGCCTGCTCGTGGATCTCCTTGTGCATGTACGTGTCGTGGCCGCCCATGTCGTACGACTCGGCCTCCCACTCCACGGTGGTCGGCTCGGCCGTCGTCCGGGTGCCCTCGGTGGTGTACGTGCGGAAGTCGTCGGCCTTGAGGGTGGCCATCTCGCCGTCGTCGAGGGTGACTATCTGACGGGTGTGGGTGACCAGCGCGGCGACGTCGGAGGCGACGAACATCTCCTTCTCGCCGATGCCGAGCACGACGGGGGAGCCGTTGCGGGCGACCACGATGCGGTCGGCGAAGTCGGCGTGCATCACCGCGATGCCGTAGGTGCCCTCGACGGCCCGCAGCGCCTGGCGGACCTTCTCCTCCAGGGTCTCGGCCTGGGAGCGGGCGATGAGGTGGGTGAGGACCTCGGTGTCGGTCTCGGAGAGGAACTCGACGCCGTCCGCCTCCAGCTTCTTCCTGAGGTCGGAGGCGTTGTCGATGATGCCGTTGTGGACGACGGCGACCTTGTGGTCGGCCGACATGTGCGGGTGGGCGTTCACGTCGGACGGGGCGCCGTGGGTGGCCCAGCGGGTGTGGGCGATACCGGTGGTGCCCTTGAAACGCGCGGGGACCTTGGCCTCCAGGTCGCGGACCCGGCCCTTGGCCTTGACCATCTTCAGGCCCGACGTCTTGGGCGACGTGACGACGATGCCCGCCGAGTCGTAGCCGCGGTACTCCAGCCGCTGCAGACCTTCCAGCAGCAGCGGGGCCACATCGCGCTTACCGATGTATCCAACGATTCCGCACATATATATCCTTAAGTCCCTTTTCCCCGTTGTGGTGAGGTGGCCCCGAGGGGCCTTCTCCGGCGCCTCAGCCGTAGACGATGCGGCGCAGCTGGCGGAGTGTGAGCTCGGGCGGCGCGACCGTGCGGTACCTCAGGTCGGCCTCGATCCGCTCGAAGATCGTCGCGTTCACCAGGCCCTGGGCCTGCAGTTCGCGATGACGGCGGCGGACGAACTCCTCGGTCGTCTCGTCGAAATAGGCGAGCACGTCCTGGACCACGCGCAGTGCCTCGCCCCGGCTCAGGGTCGTGGACCGCGTCAGATGATCAACAAGTTCGTCGTGCACCCGGTAGATCCTGCGATACGGGCGCCGGAATCGCAAGATTCGTGCCCGATTTCGGGCAGACCCTCCTGGCGGCTCTCGTGGGCCCGTGTTCGACGCCTGTCCATTCTGTGTCTTGTGCCACGTTGCTTATGTGGAGGAAGTTCAGGCCACATGGACACACCTCGTATGGGAGTACCTGAGAAGCTCGCCGCCCGCATGAACATGGCGGAGCAGCACGAGTACCTGCGCACGCGATTCTCCCGGCGCACGATGATCAGAGGCGGCGCCGTCACCCTGGGCGCCGTCACCGGTGGCGCGTTCGTCCCGGGCGCCACCGCCCAGGCCGCCGTCCCCACCCAGCGCACCGCCCCCGCCCCCGCGACCGAGTCCGTCGACGGCGCCCTCGTCGCGCCCTTCGGCCGCCACCTCGCCTTCGGCAACGACCCGCGCACCGAGATCACCGTCTCCTGGCAGGTCCCGGTCGCCGTGAAGAAGCCGTTCATCCGCATCGGCGCCCACCCCTGGGACCTCTCCCGCAAGATCCCCGCCGAGGTCCGCACCCTCTACACCCCGGCCGGCGTCGGGGCCAGCGGCGACCACACCCAGTACTACCTGCACGCCAGGCTCACCAACCTGCGCCCCGGCAAGACCTATTACTACGGCGTCGGCCACGCGGGCTTCGACCCGGCCGAGCGGCACCTGCTCGGCACCCTCGGCACCTTCACCACGGCTCCCGCCCACAAGGAGCCGTTCACCTTCACCGCGTTCGGTGACGAGGGCGTCAGCTACCACGGCCTGGCCAACAACGCCCTGCTGCTCGGCCAGAACCCGGCCTTCCATCTGCATGCCGGCGACATCGCCTACGCCGACCCGTCCGGCGCCGGCAAGACCGCCGACACGGGCTTCGACTCCCGCGTGTGGGACCAGTTCCTGTACCAGACGGAGTCGGTCGCCAAGCAGGTCCCGTGGATGCCGGCCTACGGCAACCACGACATGGAAGCCTGGTACTCGCCCAACGGCTACGGCGGCGAGGAGGCCCGCTGGACCCTGCCGGACAACGGACCGGACAAGACGAACCTCCCGGGCGTCTACTCCTTCGTCTACGGCAACACGGCGGTCATCTCGCTGGACGCCAACGACATCTCCTTCGAGATCCCGGCCAACCTCGGCATCTCGGGCGGCACCCAGACCAAGTGGCTGGAGGCCCAGCTCAAGAAGTACCGCGCCAGCCACGACATCGACTTCGTCGTCGTGTTCTTCCACCACTGCGCGTACTGCACCTCCACGGCGCACGCCTCGGAGGGGGGCGTGCGACAGGAGTGGGTGCCGCTGTTCGAGAAGTACACCGTGGACCTGGTCATCAACGGCCACAACCACCAGTACGAGCGCACCGACGTCATCAAGGGCGACAAGGTCGTCAAGAAGCTCCCGATCGGCGGCACGGCGTACCCCGAGTCCGAGGGCGTGGTGTACGTGACGGCGGGCGCGGCGGGCCGCAGCCTGTACGCGTTCAGCGCCCCGCTGTCGTACGAGGGCCACGAGAACGAGGTCGAGTCCGTCGCCTCGTTCATCAACGTCAAGGAAGGCAAGCAGAACGAGACGGTCGCCTGGTCGCGCGTGCGCTACCTCGACTACTCCTTCCTGCGCGTCGACGTCACCCCCGCCGCCAAGGGCCGCCACGCCACGCTGACGGTGCGCGGCATCGCCGAGTCCGGTGAGCAGGTCGACCACTTCACGGTGGCGCGCCGGGCGAAGTAACACCACTGCGGAAGGCCACTTCGGCGCCCGGACGGCAGGGCGCGGGAGACGGCGGGCGGTCCTCGTGTCCGGAACGAGGGCCGCCCGCTTGGTTCTCGGCGCGTTTCCCGGCCGCCGGACGCCCCACCGGGAGCCCTCGCACGGCCTGCCCGCCGGGATGAATTTCCGGCGGGGCAAGGGTTGCCCGGGCCCGATCTGCGGGAGAGTGGTCTATACCCCTCTCGTCCGGTCCGGGCGAGCCCATGGGTCCTCGTGGAAGGGAGCGCATGTGTCACAGCACCACAGAACGCCCCGCATCCTCGGAACACTTCTGCTCGTCGCGACGGCCGGACTCACCCTCGGCGTCGGCGCCCAGCCCGCCGCGGCCGCCCGCGACGCCGGAGCCTTCGCCCGGGTGGTCCCGGCGCCCGCCTCCGCCGAGGCGGGCGGGTCCCCGTACGCGATCACACAGAGCACCCGCATCCGGGTGGACGGCACGAGCGAGACCCGGCGCGTCGGCGAGTACCTCGCGGACGTCCTGCGGCCCTCGACCGGCTACCGGCTGCCGGTCACCACGACCGGCGCCGGAGGCATCCGGCTCACCCTCGGCAGCGGCCCGTTCGGCGCCGAGGGCTATCGGCTCGCCAGCGACGCCCGGGGCGTGACCATCACCGCCGGCCGGCCCGCCGGTCTCTTCCACGGGGTGCAGACGCTGCGCCAGTTGCTGCCCCCGGCCGTCGAGAGGAAGACCGTGCAGCCCGGCCCCTGGCTGGTCGCGGGCGGCACCGTCACGGACTCCCCGCGCTACGCCTACCGTGGCGCGATGCTCGACGTCTCCCGCCACTTCTTCAGCGTCGCCCAGGTCGAGCGCTACATCGACGCCCTGGCGCTCTACAAGATCAACACCCTGCATCTGCATCTGAGCGACGACCAGGGCTGGCGCATCGACGTCGACTCCTGGCCGCGTCTTGCGGCCTACGGCGGCTCGACCCAGGTCGGCGGCGGCAAGGGCGGCTTCTACACCAAGGCGCAGTACCAGGAGATCGTCCGCCATGCCGCCGCCCGCTATGTCGAGATCGTCCCCGAGATCGACCTGCCCGGCCACACCAACGCCGCGCTCGCCTCGTACGCCCCGCTGAACTGCGACGGCGTCGCACCCCCGCTCTACACCGGTACCGACGTGGGCTTCAGCTCGCTGTGCGTGAACAAGCCGGTGACCTACGACTTCGTGGACGACGTCGTGCGGGAGCTGGCCGCCCTCACCCCGGGCCGCTACCTCCACATCGGCGGCGACGAGGCGCACTCCACCAGCCACGCCGACTATGTGACGTTCATGGACCGGGTGCAGCCCATCGTCGCCAAGTACGGCAAGACCGTGATCGGCTGGCACCAGATGACCGGGGCGCACCCGGCGAAGGGCGCGCTCGCCCAGTACTGGGGCCTCGACGACACCGCCGCCGACGAGAAGGCCCAGGTCGTCCAGGCCGCGCGCAACGGCACCGGGCTGATCCTGTCTCCGGCCGACCGGGTCTACCTCGACATGAAGTACACCAAGGACACACCGCTCGGACAGGACTGGGCGGGGCTGGTGGAGGTGAAACGGTCCTACGACTGGGACCCGGGCACCTATCTGCCGGGCGCGCCCGCCTCGGCGATCGCCGGTGTCGAGGCGCCGCTGTGGTCCGAGACGATCGTCACCGACGCCGACATCGACTACATGGCCTTCCCTCGGCTGCCGGGCGTGGCCGAGCTGGGCTGGTCGCCGGCCGCCACGCACGACTGGGACGCCTACCGGGTACGGCTCGCGGCACAGGGGCCCCGGTGGGAGGCGCTGGGAATCGGGTACTACCGGTCGCCCCAGGTGCCCTGGCCCGCGCGGTAGGTCCGCGAGACGACGACGGGCACCCCGGTGGACCGTACACCGGGGTGCCCGCCTGTCTGTTCGGGCCTCAGCGGCCCGCGATCGGGTTCCTCAGGGTCCCGACCAGCTGGAGCGCCCCCGAGGGATCCGCGAGGTCCACCATCTGCCGGTTGTTGCGCAGCTGGAGCCGGTTGAGGCAGGACAGGGCGAACTCCGGGGCGAACATGTCGTACCGCCGGAACCGGTCGGCGAGGTGCGGATGCGCGTCCTGGTACTCGTGGACGACCTCGGCGACTGTGCGCCAGAAGTCCTCCTCCGCCAGGACGCCCTCGCTCGCGAGGTTCGCCGCGACGAAGCGGAAGAAGCAGTCGAAGACGTCCGTGAAGACCGACAGCAGCTTCTGGTCCTCGGGCACCTCCACCCGGATCCGGGTGACCTCCGGCGGCAGCACCGCGTCCGGGTCCATCACCGCGATCTCCTCGGCGATGTCCTTGAAGACCGCGCGCCGCACCACACCGTCCTCCAGGACGAGGATGACGTTCTCGCCGTGCGGCATGAAGACCAGGTCGTAGGCGTAGAAGCAGTGCAGCAGCGGGGTGAGGTAGGCCCGCAGATACCGGCGCAGCCACTCGGTGGGGGCGAGCCCCGACTGCTCGATCAGCGCCCCCGCGAAGGAGGCGCCCTCGTGGTCGACATGGGCGAGGGAGGCCATCGTCGCCAGGGTCTCGCCCTCCTGGAGCGAGCCGACCGGGCTCTCGCGCCACAGGGCGGCGAGCATCGTGCGGTACGGGGAGGTGCGGTCGGTGGCCGCCTCGTACTCCAGATGGCGGTAGCCGACGGCAGCCCGCTCGCGCAGGATCGTCAGGCCGGTCGCCTTGAGCACCGGATCGCCCTCGATCAGCCCGTGCAGCCAGTCGTTGATCGCCGGGGTCGCCTCCATGTAGGCGGCCGAGAGCCCGCGCATGAACCCCATGTTGAGGACGGACAGGGCCGTCTTCACGTAGTACTTCTCGGGGTGGTCGCTGTTGAAGAAGGTCCGTACCGACTGCTGGGCCAGATACTCGTCGTCCCCCTCGCCGAGGCAGACGAGGTGCCCCCGGGCGACCTCCGCGGCGAAGGTGACGGTGAGCTTGTTCCACCACTGCCAGGGATGGACGGGGATGAGGAGGTAGTCCGCCGGGTCCAGGCCCTGGCCGGTGAGCTGCCGGTGGAAGCGGTCCAGGGTCGCGGCCCCCAGCTCCTGCCGTACGAAGGACTCGTACGCGATGCCCGTGCCGGCCGTGAACGCGGCCCGTGAGCGGTGCGCCGCCAGCCACACCAGCCGGAGGGGGTTCGCGGTCTCGGGGGCGTACGACAGGTACTCGTGGATGCCGAAGCCGAGCCGCCCGTTGTTGGCGACGAAGCAGGGGTGGCCCTCGGTCATCCCGGTCTCTATGGCCTGGAACCCGCTTCGGGCCAGGCCGGCGGAGGTGACCTGCGGCTTGGTGAGCTTGTAGCAGGTGCCGGAGAGAGTGGAGGAGATCTCCTCCAGATAGACGGGCAGGATCTCGTTGCTCAGGCCGAGGGACGTCCTCAGCTCGATGAAGAAGTCCAGCGCCGCGAGGGGAAGTTCGGCGCCGTCACGGTGGCGGGTGATCGACTCGGGGTCGACCTCCCAGTGGTCGAGGGCACGCAGGGTGGCGCGGAACCGGTAGCGGGTGAGCCGGTCGTCGCTGTGGACGACGTAGTGGCCGTCGTCCCCCGGTGCGGGGGTGATCAGCCGCTCGTGCGCGAACTCGGCCAGCGCCTTGCGTATGAGGAGACGGTTGGCCTGCTCCCAGCGCTCCGGGGAGAGATGGGCGACGGCGTCGGTGAGGGTCATGCCGCCACCGCCCGCTCGAACCGCTCGCGGGTGCAGAAGCTGAGCAGCGCCGTCTTCTCCGGCGTGGTGATCTCCCGCTCGGGCACGAACCCGACCGCCGTGTTCAGCGCGTGCACGGCCGTGTTGCGCACATCGGGCTCGACCACGATCCGCTCGGTGGCCGGGTCCTCGAACAGCTGCCGCACGACGGCGGTGATGACGGCCCGGGTGAACCCGTGCACGGGCCGGTCGGTGGGGGCGACGAGGAAGTGCATGCCGACGTCACCGGGCCGGGGCTCGTACAGGCCGACGAGTTCGCGGTGGGCGGGGTCGTAGTGCTCCATCAGGAACGCGGGCTCGCCGTCGTGCAGCCCGAGGAACGCGTGGTGGTGCCGGTCGGCCGCGATCTCCATGTACGCCCGCTCCACGTCCTCCAGCCGGGCCTCCTGCATCATCCAGAAGGCCGCCTTGGGGTGGGTGACCCAGCGGTGCAGGAGTTCGGCGTCCTTGAGGGGGTCGAGGGGGCGGAAGGCGAGGGTGCCGACGGCACTCGTGGTCGTGCTCATACCGCGAACTCCTGGAAGGCGATGGTCTTCTCGACGGGGTAGTACTCGGTGCCCAGCAGTTCCCGGATGATGTACGCGTTCCGGTAGGCGCCCATGCCCAGGTCGGGGCTGGTGATGCTGTGCGTGTGGACGCCGGCGTTCTGCAGGAACACGCCCCGGCCCGTCACGTCGACGGCGTAGTTGCGGGCCACGTCGAAGTTGCCGTGTCCGTCGTAGCGCAGACGGTCGCGGACCGGCTTCAGGAACTCCGGTTCGACGTACCGGTAGCCGGTCGCGAGGATCAGGCCCTGGGAACTCAGCTCGAAGTCCTTCCCCTGCTCCTCCTGGCGGAAGCCGAGGGTGAAGGTGCCGTTCTCGTGGCGGGCGCCGGTGAGCGCGGAGTTGGTGAGCAGTCGGGTGGGCACCGGGCCGTCGAGGTTCTTCTGGTACAGCAGGTCGAAGATCTCGTCGATCAGAACCCCGTCGATGCCCTTGAACAGGCCCTTCTGCTGCTCGGTGAGGCGGTAGCGGGTCGGTTCGGGCAGGGCGTGGAAGTAGTCGATGTACTCCGGGGAGGTCATCTCCAGGGTGAGCTTGGTGTATTCCAGCGGGAAGAAGCGCGGGGAGCGGGTCACCCAGTCCAGCCGGTAGCCGTGGACGTCGATCTCGCTGAGCAGGTCGTAGTAGATCTCGGCGGCGGACTGGCCGCTGCCGACCAGGGTGATCGACTCCTTGGTCTGGAGCTGGTGCTTGCGGTCCAGATAGCGCGAGTTGTGGATGACGTCGCCCGCGAGGCCCCGGCAGGCCTCGGGGATGTGGGGCGGGGTGCCGGTGCCGAGGACCAGGTGGCGGGCCCGGTAGACGTCCCCCTCCCGCGTGTGTACGACGTACAGCTCGTCCTGCTCCTCGTACGTCACCTCGGTGACCGTGGTGTCGTAGCGGACGCAGCTCAGCTTCGAGGCCGCCCAGCGGCAGTAGTCGTCGTACTCCACGCGCAGCGGATAGAAGTTCTCGCGGATGTAGAACGAGTACAGCCGCCCGCGCTCCTTGAGGTAGTTGAGGAAGGAGTACGGGGAGGTGGGGTCGGCCAGGGTGACCAGGTCGGACATGAACGGGGTCTGGAGGTGGGCGCCCTCCAGGAACATCCCGGAGTGCCACTCGAAGGCGGGCTTCGACTCCAGGAAGACGCCGTCGAGTCGGTCGATCGGCTCGGTGAGGCAGGCGAGGCCGAGGTTGAAAGGGCCGAGTCCGATCCCCACGAAGTCGTGGGTGGTGTCGGGGGTGTCAGGATGCGCGGTCAAGGGACTCTCCCAGGTACTGCTCGGCGTGGCCGGCGATCAGATCGAGTACGGCGGCGATGTCGTCGGCCGTCGTCTCGGGATTGAGCAGGGTGAACTTCAGATAGTGGCGGCCGGCCACCTTGGTGCCCGCGACCACGGCGTCGCCGGAGGCGAACAGGGCCTTGCGGGCGTACAGGTTGGCGCGGTCGATACCGGCGGGGTCGGTGACGGCCGCCGGGATGTAGCGGAAGACCAGGGTGGACAGCTGCGGCTCGACGACCACGTCGAAGCGGGGGTCGGCCGCCAGCAGTGCCCAGCCCTTTCGTGCCAGGTCGCAGACCTCGTCGAAGAGGGCGCCGACGCCGTCCGCGCCCATCACGCGCAGGGTCATCCACAGCTTGAGGGCGTCGAAGCGGCGGGTGGTCTGCAGGGACTTGTCGACCTGGTTGGGGATGCGCTCGGTGACCATGCGGCGCGGGTTGAGATAGTCCGCGTGGTAGGTCGCATGGTGCAGTGTGGAGGCGTCCCGGACCAGCACGGCGGACGAACTCACCGGCTGGAAGAAGGACTTGTGGTAGTCGACGGTAACCGAGTCGGCGCGCTCGATGCCGTCGAGGAGATGGCGCCGGGCGGGCGAGACGAGCAGTCCGCAGCCGTAGGCCGCGTCCACGTGCAGCCAGGTGTCGTAGCGGGCGCACAGCTCGGCGATCTCCGGCAGCGGGTCGATGGAGCCGAAGTCGGTGGTCCCGGCGGTGGCGACGACGGCCATCGGGATGAGGCGGTCCGCGACGCAGCGCTCCAGCTCGTGCGCGAGGGCGACGGTCTGCATCCGCTTGTCGGCGCCCACCGGGACGGGGACGACGGCGTCGGCGCTCAGACCGAGCAGTTTCGCCGACTTCTGCACGCTGAAGTGGCCGGCCTCGGAGGCGAAGATCCGCAGTTTGGCGAGGGTGCCGGAGGCGTCGGACGTGTCCCACCCGGCCCGCCCCGGCTTGGCCTCCTCGCGGGCCAGCAGCAGCGCCTGGAGGTTGGACTGGCTGCCGCCGGAGGTGAACACGCCGTCGGCGGCGGGTCCGAAGCCGATGCGCCCGGCGGTCCAGTCGATGAGCCGGCGCTCGATCAGGGTGCCGCCGGCCGACTGGTCCCAGGTGTCGAGGGAGGAGTTGACGGCGGACAGAACAGCCTCGCCGAGCACGGCCGGGATGACGACCGGGCAGTTGAGATGGGCGAGATAGCGCGGGTGGTGGAAGTAGACGGCGTCACGGAGGTACAGCTCCTCCAGCTCGTCCAGGGCCGCGGTGCTGTCGTGCAGCGGGCGGTCCAGGTTGATCCCCTCGATGCGGGGGGCGAGGGCGTCGACCGTGACGCCGGTGAACGGACGGTCGGTGGCGGCGAGTTTGGCGGCCACCCGCTCTACTCCTTCGGTCACGGAGCGGCGGTAGTGCTCCGCGGTGAGGTCATTGAGCAGGTGCGAGCGCATGTAGGGGTCCTCCGGTGGGGACAGTCCGTGCGGGACAGGGCGGGGGCGGAGTCGCCCGGCAGAACTTAGGTTAGCCTAACCTAAGTTTGATCTCGGGAAGCCTCGCCCCCGGCGAGCGCCGTCACTCCTCGGCGCGCAGTTGCTCCTCGCTCAGCCCCTGCCGCCAGTAGCCGACGAAGGTGATGCGCCGGCGGTCGATCCCGCGTTCGCCGACGAAGTGCCGGCGCACCTCCTTGACCTGGCCGGACTCGCCCGCGATCCACACGTACGGGGCCTGTGCGTCGGGGAGTTCGGCGTCTTTGAGCGCCGTGAGGGCGGTGGGGGACCCCGTGCCGCGGACGAGCCACGTGACGTCGGCGTCGGCCTCGGTCGCCAGGTCCTGGATGTCACCGGCCTGCCCGGCCTCCAGCCAGACATGGGCGCGGGTGCCCGAGGGCAGCTGTTCGAGGATCGCGGAGGCGGCGGGCACGGCGGTCTCGTCGGCCCAGATCACCACCAGATCGGTGTCCTCGGGCGGGCGGAAGCGGATCGCGCGGTTGTCCGCGACGGCCGGGCCGATCAGGACGACACGGTCACCGGCGGCGGCACGCGAGGCCCAGAGCGAGGCGGGACCCGCCGGGACAGGGGCGCCCGGCTGCACGCCGTGCAGCACGAAGTCGATGTCGATCTCATCGGGTTCGCCGGGACCGCGCCGCAGGGACCGCAGCGTGTACGAGCGCATCACTGCCCGTACGTCGTCGGGCAGTTCGCGCCAGCCCTGCCACCAGAAGTCGCCGAGCTCGATCGGCACGGCGGGCTCGCTCTGGCCGGGATGCGGAAGGAAGAGGGACAGGCTCTGGTCGTGTCCGTCGGAGCGGAACGTACGTAGGTCGTCCCCCGCGAAGGTGATACGGACGACGGACGGGCCGAGCCGCCTCGTCCGTACGACCTGGAGGGAGAAGAAACGGAACGGGGCGGCCACGGCCGTCGTCATGGGTGCTCCTGGGGGCAGGGCTCCCGAGAGGCGGGGCTCCTCGGGAGCGGGGCGCCTGGGGCGGTGGGGGCGGTCAGCTGACCTTCTTGGCCGTCTCGATGGCCTTGGCGAGGTCCTCGAGCAGCGGGGCGCACTTGTCGTACGACAGGATCGGCTCGGGGTTGCGGGCGATGACCTGGCCCGCCTTGACCGCGGGGAGCTTCTTCCAGGTCGCCTCGGTGATGTCGGCGGGCTGGATGGCCGAGCTGCGGTTGTCCATCATGATGATGTCCGCCGGGTGCTTGTCGACGTTCTCCCAGCTCAGGTTCTCGAACCAGCCGCCGCTGGCCTTGAGCGCGGCGGCGGAGGGCTCCACGAAGTTCACGCCGAGGGCCTTGAAGTACTCCAGGTCGATGGAGAGGTTGGAGCCGGAGACGTAGAAGATGTCCTGGCTCGCGGAGCCCGCCAGCACCTTGATGCCGGGCTTGGCCTTGGTGGCGGCGCGCAGCCGGGCGGCCGCGTCCTCGAAGCGCTTCTTCGCCTGGGTGATGGCCGAGGAGGAGGTGTCCGCGCCGAGCGTCTTCGCGAGCTCCAGCATCCGCTGCAGCGGAGCGGTCATCTGGCGGTCGTAGACGGAGATGCCGACGCTGGGGGCGCCGACGGCGAGGACCTTCTTCGTCGACTCCTCCGGGACGTACCAGAGCGTCCCGGCGTCGTCGAACATCGTGGTGACGAGCAGGTCGGGGCTGAGGGCCGCGTACTTCTCGATGTTGAACTGGCCCCACTCGTTGCCGAGGATCGTGACCTTGTCGATGTCGAGGTCGCCGGCCTGGACATCGGCCTTGCCGTCCTTGGTCTTCGTCGGGCCGAAGACGCCCTTCACATCGACGCCGTAGTCGTGCAGCGCGGCGGCGACACCCACGAACGCCACGATGTTCGCGGGGACCTTGTCCGCCTTCACGGTCTGCCCGCGGTCGTCCTTGAACGACCAGGGGCCGGTCTTGTCCGTGCCCTTCGCGCTGTCCGAGCCGGTGTCTTTCCCCTTGTCGCCGCCGCAGGCCGCGAGTGCGCCACCGAGGCCGAGGGCACCGCCGGCGGCGAGAAGGCCGCGGCGGGTGAGACGGGTGGCACGGGCATTGGACATGAGTGTGCTGCCTTCGAACGGGGCGGAGCATCCGCCGGACGAGTCGAAGGTAGGTTAGCCTAACCTCACTAATTGTCCAGGGAGTGGGTCGGTCCGCGGCGGGGGCGCCTGACCGCACCTCATATGCGAAGGGGCCCGCGCCTGGTGCGGCGCGGGCCCCTCATCGCTGTGGCCGCTGCTGCGGGCTCAGCCCGTCAGTCCCAGCTCCCGGGCGATCAGCATCCGCTGGACCTCGCTCGTGCCCTCGCCGATCTCCAGGATCTTGGAGTCGCGCCACATCCGGGCCACCGGGTACTCGTTCATGAAGCCGTAGCCGCCGTGGATCTGGGTGGCGTCGCGGGCGTTGTCGACGGCGACCGTGGAGCTGTAGAGCTTCGCCAGGGCCGCCTCCTTCTTGAAGGGCTCGCCGCTGACCAGACGGGACGCCGCGTCGCGCCAGGACAGACGGGCCGTGTGGGCCTTCATCTCCATGTCCGCGATCTTGAACTGGATCGCCTGGTACGCGCCGATCGAGCGGCCGAACGCATGGCGCTCCTTGGCGTACTTCACCGACTCGTCCACACAGCCCTGGGCCAGGCCCGTCGCCAGCGCCGAGATCGCGATCCGGCCCTCGTCCAGGATGCGCAGGAACTGGGCGTAGCCGCGGCCCTCCTCGCCCAGCAGATTCGCCGCCGGGACACGCACGTCCACGAAGGACAGCTCACGGGTGTCCGACGCGTTCCAGCCCACCTTCGAGTAGGGCGCCGCCACCGTGAAGCCGGGCGTGCCGGACGGGACGATGATCGAGGAGATCTGCGGGCGGCCCTCCGGCGTACGGCCCGTCACCGCGGTGACCGTCACCAGGCCGGTGATGTCCGTGCCCGAGTTGGTGATGAAGCACTTCGTGCCGTTGATCACCCACTCGTTCGTCTCCGCGTCCAGTCGCGCCGTGGTCCGGGTGGCACCCGCGTCCGAGCCGCCGTCCGGCTCCGTCAGACCGAAGGCGCCCAGGATCTCGCCGGAGCACAGCCGCGGGAGCCACTCCTGCTTCTGGGCCTCCGTGCCGAAGCGGTGGACGGGCATCGCGCCGAGCGACACCCCCGCCTCCAGCGTGATGGCGACGGACGAGTCCACCCGGGCGAGTTCCTCCAGCGCGATACCGAGCGCCAGATAGTCGCCGCCCATGCCGCCGTACTCCTCGGGGAAGGGCAGTCCGAACAGGCCCATCCGGCCCATCTCGCGGACGATCTCGTACGGGAACTCGTGGCGCTCGTAGAAGTCGCCGATCTTGGGCGCCACGACGTCGTGAGCGAACTCCTCGACCGTGCGCCGGAGTTCCTCCAGCTCGGGGGAGAGGTGGTGGTCCATGGGGGTCACTCCTTGTGGGAGAGGGCTCGGACGGTACGGGACGGGCTGGGCCGGTCCAGGTGGGCGGCCATCCACACGCTTGTGGCGGTGAGCCGGTCGAGGTCGACCCCGGTCTCGATGCCGAGGCCGTGAAGCATCCAGACGAGGTCCTCTGTGGCGAGGTTGCCGGTGGCGGACTTGGCGTACGGGCAGCCGCCCAGGCCGCCCGCGGAGGCGTCGACGGTCGTCACGCCGTGCTGGAGCGCCGCCAGGGTGTTGGCGAGGGCCTGGCCGTAGGTGTCGTGGAAGTGCACGCCGATGGCACTGGTCGGCACGCCCTCCTCGTTCAGCTCGGACAGCAGGTCCTGGACGTGGCCCGGCGTCGCCACACCGATCGTGTCGCCCAGGCTCAGTTCGTCGCAGCCCATGTCCATCAGCGCCTTGCTGACGCGGACGACCTGGTGGATGGGGACGGCCCCCTCCCAGGGGTCGCCGAAGCACATGGACAGATAGCCGCGGACGTGCACCTTGTGCTCCTTCGCCCGCTCCACCACCGGTTGGAACATCGCGAGGGCCTCGTCCACCGTGCGGTTGAGGTTGGCCTTGGCGAAGGACTCGGTGGCGCTGGCGAAGACGGCGATCCGGCGGGCGCCGAGCGCGAGCGCGCGGTCCAGTCCGCGTCCGTTCGGGACGAGGACCGGAAGCGCCACCGGCAGATCGCTGACGAGCGGGTACAGCTGTTCGGCGTCCGCGAGCTGGGGCACCCACTCGGGGTGCACGAAGCTGGTCGCCTCGATGGTGGTCAGGCCCGCGTCCGCGAGCCGGCGGATGAACTCCGCCTTCACCTCCGTCGGCACCGTGCTCTTCTCGTTCTGCAGCCCGTCGCGCGCGCCGACCTCATGGATCCTGACCCGTGGGGGCAGGTCCTCGGAGGGCACGACCATGGGCAGTCCCTGAACGGTCATTCCGTCGCCTCCCCGTCTTCCTCGTGCGGTGCGATCACGGCCAGCACCTGGTCCATGGCGACCGTCGTGCCGGGGGTGACGTCGAGCTCGGCGACGGTCCCGGCGTGCGGGGCGGAGATGACGTGCTCCATCTTCATCGCCTCGACCACCAGCAGGCTCTGTCCGGCCGTCACCTCGTCCCCGACGGCCACCTTGACCACGGTCACCGTGCCGGGCATGGGCGCGGTCAGCGACTCGGTGCCGGAGTGCGCCGACCGGGTGAGCGACGCGGCGACCGGGTCGTGGTCGCGCACATGCCAGGCGTCGCCGTCGCGGCCCAGCCAGTCCCCGGCCCGCTGGAAGGTGTGGCGTACGCCGTCCAGGACGACGGACACCGAGTCCTCGGTCACGGTGTGGGTGCCCCGCGGGGCGTACTCCACGGGGTCGGACACCCGCAAGGGGAAGGCCACCGGCCGGGGCTCGCCGCCCAGCCGCCAGCCGCTCGGCACCGAGAACGGGTCGGTCCAGCCTGTGCCGCGCGGCTTCAGCGCCTCCAGGCGGACGGCCGCCGCGGCCTCGTAGACCTCCTGTGGCACCTCGGTGGTGACGAGGGCGTCCACCACCCGCTCCACCAGACCCGTGTCCAGATCGCCCGCCACGACCGCGGGATGGGCCAGCAGACGGCGCAGGAAACCGGCGTTGGTCTGCACGCCCAGCGTGACCGTCCGGGCGAGGGCCGCCCGCAGCTTGCGCAGCGCGGTCGCGCGGTCGGGGCCGTAGGCGATGACCTTCGACAGCATCGGGTCGTACAGGCTGCCGACCTCGGTGCCCTCGGTCAGGCCCGAGTCCGTGCGCAGCCCGTCCCCCTGTGGCTCGCGCAGCGCCAGCACGGTGCCTCCGGAGGGGAGGAAACCGCGGGCCGGGTCCTCGGCGCAGACACGGGCCTCGACCGCGTGTCCGGTGAGCGTGATGTCCTTCTGCCCGAAGGGCAGGGGCTCGCCCGCCGCCACCCGCAGCTGCCACTCCACCAGGTCCACTCCCGTGACCAGTTCGGTGACCGGGTGCTCCACCTGGAGGCGGGTGTTCATCTCCATGAAGTAGTACGACGAGGGGTCGCCGCCCGGCACGATGAACTCCACCGTGCCCGCGCCCTCGTACCCGCAGGAGCGGGCGGCCTGGACCGCCGCCTCGCCCATCGCGGTGCGCGTGGCCTCGTCGAGGAGCACACTGGGCGCCTCCTCGATGATCTTCTGGTGGCGGCGCTGGAGGGAGCACTCGCGCTCGCCCAGGTGCACCACGTTCCCGTGGCCGTCGGCCAGGACCTGGATCTCGATATGGCGGGGGCGGTCGACCCAGCGCTCGACCAGGAGCGTGTCGTCGCCGAAGGAGGCACGGGCCTCGCGGCGGGCGGCGGCGATCTCGTCCGCCAGCACGGCCGGGTCCCGCACGAGCCGCATGCCCTTGCCGCCGCCGCCCGCGCTCGGCTTCAGCAGCACCGGCATGCCGATCTCCCCGGCCGCCGCGGCCAGTTCCTCGTCTGTGAGGCCGCTGCCGCTGGATCCGGGCACGACCGGGACGCCGGCCGCGCGCACCGTCTCCTTGGCGCGGATCTTGTCGCCCATGAGGGAGATCGCCTGCGCGGGAGGGCCGATGAAGACCAGGCCCGCCTCCGCGCACGCCCGCGCGAACGCGGCGTTCTCCGCGAGGAAGCCGTACCCGGGATGCACCGCCTGGGCCCCGGTCCGGGCGGCGGCCTCCAGCAGACGCTCCACCGAGAGATAGCTCTCGGCCGCGGGCGCCGGACCGATCCGGACCGCCGTGTCGGCCTCCCGGACATGGCGGGCGTCCGCGTCGGCGTCGGAGAAGACGGCCACCGAGCGCACGCCCATCGTCCGCAGCGTCCGGATGACGCGTACGGCGATCTCGCCCCGGTTGGCCACAAGCACCGTGTCGAACATGGTCCCCCTCACATCCTGAAGACGCCGAACTGGGGCTCACCCAGGGGCGCGTTGGCGCATGCCGTCAGGGCCAGGCCCAGCACCTGCCGGGTCTCCAGCGGGTCGATCACACCGTCGTCCCACAGCCGGGCCGTCGCGTAGTACGCGTTGCCCTGGCGCTCGTACTGGGCGCGGATCGGGGCCTTGAAGGTCTCTTCCTCCTCCGCGGGCCAGTCCTCCCCGCGCGCCTCGAACTGGTCGCGCTTGACGGTCGCGAGGACCGACGCGGCCTGCTCGCCGCCCATGACGGAGATCTTGGCGTTCGGCCACATCCACAAGAAGCGCGGCGAATAGGCCCGTCCGCACATCGAGTAGTTGCCGGCGCCGAAGGAGCCGCCGATGACGACCGTGAGCTTCGGCACCCGGGTGCAGGCGACCGCCGTGACCATCTTGGCGCCGTGCTTGGCGATGCCGCCCGCCTCGTAGTCCCGCCCGACCATGAAGCCGGAGATGTTCTGCAGGAACACCAGCGGGATGCCGCGCTGGTCGCACAGCTCGATGAAGTGGGCGCCCTTCTGGGCGGACTCGGAGAACAGGATGCCGTTGTTGGCGACGATCCCGACCGGGTGGCCGTGGATGCGGGCGAAGCCGGTGACGAGGGTCTGGCCGAACTCCGCCTTGAACTCGGCGAAGCGCGAGCCGTCCACCACGCGCGCGATGACCTCCCGCACGTCGTACGGCGTGCGGGAGTCGACCGGGACCGCGCCGTACAGCCCGAAGGGGTCGACCTTCGGCTCGACGGACGGGACGACCTCCCAGGGCAGCTTCCCGCGCGCGGGGAGCGTGGAGACGATGGTCCGCACGATTCGCAGCGCGTGCGCGTCGTCCTCCGCCAGGTGGTCGGTCACGCCCGACACCCGCGAGTGGACCTCGCCGCCGCCCAGCTCCTCGGCGGTCACCACCTCACCGGTGGCCGCCTTCACCAGGGGCGGGCCGCCCAGGAAGATCGTGCCCTGGTTGCGCACGATCACGGCCTCGTCGCTCATCGCCGGGACATAGGCCCCGCCGGCCGTGCACGACCCGAGCACCGCGGCGATCTGGGGGATCCCGGCGCCCGACATCCGCGCCTGGTTGTAGAAGATCCGCCCGAAGTGCTCGCGGTCGGGGAACACCTCGTCCTGCATGGGCAGGAAGGCGCCGCCCGAGTCGACCAGATACACACAGGGGAGGCGGTTCTCCAGCGCCACCTCCTGGGCCCGGAGGTGCTTCTTCACCGTCATCGGGTAGTACGTGCCGCCCTTGACCGTGGCGTCGTTGGCGACGATCACGCACTCGCGGCCGCTGACCCGCCCGATCCCGGCGATCACCCCGGCGGCCGGGGCCTGTCCGTCGTACATCCCGTCGGCCGCGAGGGGCGCCAGCTCCAGGAAGGGCGACCCCGGATCGAGCAGGGTGTCCACACGGTCGCGCGGCAGCAGCTTGCCCCGAGCGGTGTGGCGCGCACGGGCCTTCTCGCCGCCGCCCAGCCGGGCCGCGGCCAGCTTGCCGCGCAGCTCCTCGCCGAGTGCGCGGTGCGCGTCCTCATTGGCTTGCCAGGCCTCCGACGCGGGTTCGGCCGCGCTCGTCAGCTCCGGTGCCTCCAGCATCCTGCGGTCCCCTCACCTTGTTAATGAGCGTTAACGCATTTCCTTCAGGTTAACGACCGCTAACCTCCCTGTCTAGAATTGATTTCATGGCCACCAGAACCGACGCCCCCACCCGCCGCGAGCAGATCCTCAAGGAGGCCGCGCGGCTGTTCGCCGAGCGCGGTTTCCACGGTGTCGGGGTCGACGAGATAGGCGCCGCCGTCGGCATCAGCGGACCGGGGCTGTACCGGCACTTCGCGGGCAAGGACGCCATGCTCGCGGAGCTGCTGGTGGGGATCAGCGGCCAGTTGCTGACCGGGGCGAAGCGGCGCCTGGCGGAGGCCGACGGGGCGGCCGCTCCCGAGACGGTCCTCGACTCGCTCATCGAGGGGCACATCGACTTCGCGCTCGACGACCGTCCCCTGATCACCTTGCACGACCGCGAGCTGGACCGCCTCCGGGACAGCGACCGCAAGCTCGTACGGCAGCTTCAGCGGCAGTATGTCGAGCTGTGGGTGGAGATCCTGCGCGAGGTCTACCCCGAGCTGGCGGAACCGGCGGCCCGCTCGGCGGTGCACTCGGTCTTCGGCCTGCTGAACTCGACCCCGCACCTGGGCCGCCGGGGCCCCCTCCCGAGCCGGGGAGCCACGGCGGAGCTGCTGCACCGGATGGCCCGGGGTGCCTTCGCGGCGGCCGGGGGGTCCTGACGGCGGTGCTGCCGGCGGTGGCGCCGCCGCCCGGTACGCGGCCGGTCACCCCGTCGCGGCCGGCGTCCTGGCCGCCCTCACATCAGCCGACACCGCTCTCGCCGGGATCGTCCGCACCGGGGCCGCCCGGGAAGCGTGACGAGCGTTACCAGGGGGCCTCTGGACGCCTGCCTCTACTCGCCGGTACGTTTGATATGAGCAAGCGCTTAGACAGTCGAGGTACGCGGAGGTGGCGGCGTGCGCCGTACGGTGTTCAACGAGGATCACGAGGCGTTCCGGGAGACCCTGCGCGCCTTCATCGAGGCCGAGGTCGTTCCCGTCTACGACGAGTGGCTCGCCGCCGGCCAGGCGCCGCGCGACTTCTACTACAAGCTCGCCGAGCTGGGCGTGTTCGGTATCCGCGTCGACGAGGAGTACGGCGGCGCGGGCATCGACTCGTACAAGTTCGAGGCCATCCTGATGGAGGAGACCGCCCGCGCGGGCATCACCTTCGGTGGCTCCGGCGTCCACGTGCTGCTCGGCCTGCCGTACATCAAGCTGCTCGCCACCGACGAGCAGAAGAAGCGCTATCTGCCGAAGTTCGTCGCCGGCGAGGAGATGTGGGCCATCGCGATGACCGAGCCGGGCACCGGCTCGGACCTCGCGGGCATGCGCACCACGGCCAAGCTCTCCGAGGACGGCACGCACTACGTCCTCAACGGCGCCAAGACCTTCATCACCGGCGGTGTGCACGCCGACCGCATGATCGTCTGCGCCCGTACCTCCGCGCCCACCGCCGAGGACCGCCGCCACGGCATCTCCCTCTTCGTCGTGGACACCAAGGCCGAGGGCTACTCGGTCGGCCGCAAGCTCGACAAGCTGGGCCTGAAGACCTCCGACACCGCCGAGCTGTCGTTCGTCGACGTCAAGGTGCCCGTCGAGGACCTGCTCGGCGAGGAGAACAAGGGCTTCTACTACCTCGGCCACAACCTGGCCTCCGAGCGCTGGGGCATCGCCTACGGCGCCTATGCCCAGGCCAAGGCCGCCGTCCGGTTCGCCAAGGACTACGTCCAGCAGCGCACCGTTTTCGGCCAGCCCGTCGCCGCCTTCCAGAACACCAAGTTCGAGCTGGCCGCCTGCCAGGCCGAGGTGGACGCGGCCGAGGCCGTCGCCGACCGCGCCACGGAGGCCCTCGACGCCGGTGAGCTGACCCCCGCCGAGGCCGCCTCCGCGAAGCTTTTCTGCACCGAGGTCGCCCACCGCGTGATCGACCGCTGCCTCCAGCTGCACGGCGGCTACGGCTTCATGAACGAGTACCCGATCGCCCGCCTGTACGCGGACAACCGCGTCAACCGCATCTACGGCGGCACCAGCGAGATCATGAAGACGATCATCGCCAAGGACATGGGCCTGTAAGCCCCGCGCAACCACCCGCGGATACAACCGACCCATGAGTCAGGCACTACAGGGTCTCCTCGATCTGCTCGATCTGGAGCAGATCGAGGAGGACATCTATCGCGGCCAGTCCCGGTCCGCCGTCGTCCCCCGCGTCTTCGGCGGGCAGGTGGCGGCCCAGGCCATGGTCGCCGCCGGGCGCACGGTCCCCGCGGACCGGCCGGCCCACTCCCTCCACGCGTACTTCCTGCGCATGGGGGACCCGGGCGCGCCCATCGTCTACAACGTCGAGCGTCTCCGCGACGGCCGGTCCTTCACCACCCGCCGGGTCGTCGCCGTACAGCACGGCAAGCCGATCTTCACGCTGTCCGCGTCGTTCCAGACGGACGAGGAGGGCCTCGACCACCAGGCCCCGATGCCGCCCTCCGCCGACCCGGCCACCCTGCCCACCTCCGAGGACCGGCTGCGCTCCTACGGCCACCTCGACCCCCAGGTGGTGGAACGCATCCTGGAGGCCCGGGAGGCGATCGACCTGCGGTACGTCGAGGAGCCGCCGTACGGGAAGTTCGGCGACCCCCGCGAGCCGCACTCCCAGGTGTGGTTCCGCACCAACGGCAAGCTCGCGGACGACCCCCTGCTGCACGTGGTCCTCGCGACCTACGTGTCCGACATGACGCTCCTCGACTCGGTGCTGCTCGCGCACGGGCGCGGCGGCTGGGCCGTCGGCGATGTCGTCGGGGCCTCCCTGGACCACGCGATGTGGTTCCACCGCCCGTTCCGGGCCGACGAGTGGCTGCTCTACGACCAGGAGTCCCCCTCCGCACACGGCGGCCGGGGCCTCGGCCAGGCCCGCATCTACACCCAGGACGGCCGTCTGGCGGTCTCGGTGATCCAGGAGGGCGTGGTCCGCGTTCCGTGGTGACGCCTCCGGGGGACGGAGCCACGCCCCGTCCCCCGGAAGGGGGCAGTCGCGGCGGATCAGCTCCGGGTTGATGCGGCGGCCGACGAGCGGGAGCGTGCCCACCGCGGCGACGACGACCACGCCCAGGGCCGCGAACGCGAGGACCGGGATGCCGGAGAGGTCCCAGAAGACGGCGCCGCCGCCGGTGACGAGATAGCTCGACTCGGCGAGCTTGCCGGTCACGAGGACAAGGGCGAGCCCGATGGTCAGGGGCAGGACGACCTGCGTGCTCTGGACGGCGCGCAGCGTTCGCGTCCGGGCGCCGATCAGGTGATCGCGGTGACCTGGGCGCGGCGTTCGACGGCCCGGTCCGTCGCAGAGACCAGGAAGGCCGCGACGCCGATCACGAGTCCCGTGATCATGCCAAGGGCCAGCAGGGTCTCGATGACGGCGATCTGCTGGAGCGAGTCCACGTTGACGCCGACCGGTTCCGCGGGGGCGGTCGGTGCTGCGGCCCCGTGACCTTCTGTCAGGCCAGGCCCGCCGCGTCGAGCAGGTATGCCGTCAGCGGGTCGTAGTGGCGGGGGCTGGTGACGTGGTCGTCGAGGGGGACCGTCACCTGGACGGTTCCCTCGGCCTCCGCCAGGAAGAGGGCCGGGTCGTTGCAGTCCGCGTAGCCGACGGAGTCGACGCCCAGTTGACCCGCGCAGCCCGCCCAGCCGTGGTCGGCGACGACCAGGTCGGGCAGCGGGCGACCCGTCCTCTCCAGACCGTTCAGGATCGCGCGCATCGGCTCGCCGGAGTGCGTGTGCCAGAGGGTGGCGCCGTGCTCCAGCACGGCCACGTCGGCGAACTGCATGACGTACCCCTCGTCCGTCTGCAGCCCGTCCGGGATGACGACGATCTCGCACCCGGCGGCGCGCAGGGCGGCCGCGGTGGCGCGGTGCACATCCAGGAGCCCCCCGGGGTGCCCGGTGGCCAGCAGCACGCGCTGCCGGCTGTCGGCGGCCTTGCGCAGACGGGCCGCCAGACGATCCAGGGCGCCGACGGTCAGCTCCGGGTCGATGGTGTCCTGGCCGTAGCGGTACTCGGGATCGTCGTTCACACCGCAGCGCTCCGTCATGACCGCGAGCACGTCCTGCTCGTCGGTCCAGCGGTCGCCCAGTTCCAGGCCGAGCCAGAAGTTGCGGTCGCCGTTCGCCAGCTTGCGGTAGTGGGAGAGATTGTTCTCACGGGGCGTGGCGACATCGCCCGCGATACGCGTGCGGACGAGGTGGTCGACGAGCTCGGCGCGGCTGGGGGTCCCGGGTATCGGCATGGCCCCCATTGTGCCGTCGAGCTGCGCCGGGACGGCTGTTGTTCCGCAGCGTGGGACGTGCGTCACTCGGCGCGGGCGGGCGCCGCCCGGCCCTGTCCCGTCCGCTGCAACGCGAACCACAGTTCCATCCGTACGTCCGGGTCGTCCAGGTCCGCGTCCAGCAGCGCCGTACAGCGCGCGATGCGCTGGCGCACGGTGTTGCGGTGGACCGACAGGGCGACCGCCGTGCGGTCCCAGCTGCCGTGCAGGGACAGCCAGGTGCGCAGGGTCTCCACCAGGGCGGGCGTCCCGGCGATCGGGGCGAGCAGGGTGCGGGCGTGCAGCTCGGCCTGCTCGGCGGGGACGAGGTCGGCGAGGCCCGTGCGCTCGCCGTGGCGCACCAGCGGCGCACGGGTCGCGCGGGCGCGGGTCAGGGCCCGGGCCGCCTGGGCGTCGGCGGCGGCCCAGTCGCCCGGGAGGACGGCGGCGCTCACGCCGAGGGTCCAGCCCGGCAGCGGCGCCGGTTCCCGGCCGGCGGGGACGAGGACCCGTACGACCCCCTCCCCGAGATCGACCAGCGCGGACCCGAGCGCGGCGCCGAGCGCGGCGGCGGCCATGGCGTCGTGCGGACCGGTGCCGCCGGGAGACGGCTGCCCGGCCTCGGGGGCCCGGGTGTCCGGGCGGGCGTGCACGACGATCCACCGGTCGTCCCCGAGCAGCGGTGCGACCGCCTCCGGGGCGGCGCCCAGCAGCAGCCGTACGAGCGCCGACGAGCGCGCCGCGCCCGCCCCGCTGTGATGCTCCCCGGTCAGCAGGGAGAGAAGGACCGCGGCGACCGAGGCGATGGTGTGGTCCCCGGGGTCGCGCCGCGGGGAGGCGACCCCGAGGGCGAAGCCCTGGACCGGGTCGAGCGCGTAGGCGGCCAGATGGGTCCCGGCGACGGTCTCGGCGGCGGAGGACGGAGCGGGGCGGGCCCGGCCCGGCCCCGCCGGCGCGCCCGGCTGCGGGGCGCCGGCCAGGTGCGCCGGGGGCAGAGCCGCGGTGCCGACGGGCCGTACCACCCGGGCCAGCTCCGCCATCGCCTCCCGCGCCTCGCTCTCCGGTCCCCGCCCGGCCGCCGCGACCTGCGTCCCGTCCGGCCCGTAGAGCACCGCCCAGCCCGCGACCCGCTGGGCCAGCTGCCGCAGCACCGAGGGCACCGGGTCCGGGCGGGCCGCCGCCGCGGCCAGGCTCTGCTGGGCCTCCGTGACGCGGCGCAGCTCCGCCAGGCGGGCCTGGGCCATCAGCTGCCACACCGCACGGGCCACGCCGGAGAACGTCGTCTGCGGCGGGACCTCCAGCAGCGGCAGCCCGTGGCGGTCGCAGGCCGCCACCAGCGCGGGCGGCACCGTGTCGTGCACCGGCGCCAGGCCGAAACCGAGCGCCGCGCCGCCCGCCGCCACGATCCGGGAGACGTAGTCGTCGAAGTACTTCCCCGGTCCCGGATCCGCTCCCCCGGGGGCTCCCGCGTCGGAGCCGGCCGTCTCGGGGATGTGCACGCCCGCCGTCAGCAGCAGCTCGCCGCCCAGCAGATACGGGTAGGGGTCGGCCATCTCCGAGGTGTGCGCCCAGTGGATCACGATGCCGGGGCCGGCCGGACCGGCGATCTGCCGCAGGGCCAGGTCCTCCCGGGCGAGCAGGGCCGACAGCGGCACCGGTGGTGTGGGGGGTACCGCCGGAGCGGCCGGTGACGACGGATCCGGCATGGTGGACGGTTCCTCCATTCCGCTCGGTTCAGATGGATGAAACGTACACTTCAGAGTCGCTTTCCGGCCACCTAGTGTCTCTCCAGACCGGCAGCCGCGGGTACGGGCGGATGTCCCCGCGATCCGCTGCCGGCGTCCCGGTTCCCGGGGTAGCTCCCGGGAACCCTTGAGTCTCTGCACGACACGCCACCGGGAAGTGCGCGAAGGAGGGCCCCCATGGCCGTCGACTACACAGTGATCGTCGTCTACCTAGCCGGCATGCTGGCGATGGGCTGGTGGGGCATGCGCCGCGCCAAGTCCAAGAGCGAGTTCCTCGTCGCGGGCCGCCGTCTCGGGCCCGCCATGTACTCCGGCACCATGGCCGCGATCGTCCTCGGCGGCGCGTCCACCATCGGCGGCGTCGGCCTCGGTTACCAGTACGGGCTGTCCGGTGCCTGGATGGTGTTCACCATCGGCCTCGGACTGCTCGCCCTGTCCGTCTTCTTCTCCGCGCGCATCGCCCGGCTGAAGGTCTACACCGTCTCCGAGATGCTCGACCTGAGATACGGCGGCCGGGCCGGTGTGATCTCGGGCGTGGTCATGTGGGCGTACACACTGATGCTCGCGGTCACCTCGACCATCGCCTACGCCACCATCTTCGACGTCCTCTTCGACATGAACCGGACCGTCGCGATCATCCTGGGCGGCTCCATCGTCGTCGCGTACTCGACGCTCGGCGGCATGTGGTCCATCACGCTGACCG
The DNA here is from genome assembly GCF_040680495.1 of Streptomyces sp. NPDC052036. NCBI lineage: Bacteria > Bacillati > Actinomycetota > Actinomycetes > Kitasatosporales > Streptomycetaceae > Streptomyces > Streptomyces sp. NPDC052036. Next base: position 69,609 of record NZ_JBFAWW010000008.1, read on the forward strand.
ACATGGTGCAGTTCGTGGTGAAGACCATCGGCGTCCTGCTTCTGCTGCTGCCCCTCGCGGTGATCCGGGCGGGCGGCTTCAGCGAGATGAAGGCCAAGCTGCCGACCTCGTACTTCGACCCGCTGGGCATCGGCGGCGAGACGATCTTCACCTACGTCCTCATCTACACGTTCGGCATGCTGATCGGGCAGGACATCTGGCAGCGCGTGTTCACCGCCCGCAGCGACACGACGGCCAAGCGAGGCGGCACGGTGGCCGGCACCTACTGCCTGGTCTACGCGCTCGCCGGCGCCGTCATCGGCACCGCCGCCAAGGTGCTCTTCCCGAAGCTGGACAGCCCGGACGACGCCTTCGCGACCATCGTCAAGCAGGAACTCCCCGTCGGTGTGCGCGGGTTGGTGCTCGCGGCGGCCCTCGCCGCGGTGATGTCGACCTCTTCCGGCGCGCTCATCGCCTGTGCGACCGTCGCCAACAACGACATCTGGTCGCGGCTGCGCGGTGTCGTGCGCCGCGACGGGAACGAGGCGCACGACGAGGTCAAGGGCAACCGCGTCTTCATCCTCATCATGGGGGTCGCCGTGATCGGTACGGCCATCGCGCTGAACAACGTGGTCGAGGCGCTGACCGTCGCGTACAACCTGCTCGTCGGCGGGCTGCTGGTGCCGATCCTCGGCGGACTGCTGTGGAAGCGCGGCACCGCGCAGGGCGCGCTCGCCTCGGTCGCCGTCGGCGGACTCGCCGTCATCGCCCTGATGGCGTCCTACGGCGTCCTCGCCAACGAGCCCGTCTATTACGGCCTGCTGGCCTCGCTGGCGGCGTACGTCGTGGTGTCGCTGATGACGAAGCCGACCGAGGAGGCCGTGCTGACCGCCTGGCGCGAGCGGCTCGCGGGCCGTGGAGCGCCGGCCGCGGAGGAGCCCACGACGGTGGGCGTCTGAGGACTGGATGCTTCGGTCCGGCCGCCGCACGGTGGCCGGACCGTGCGGCCCCCGCCCCGGGGTCCGCGACACTGGAAGAAACCCGCATGACCCGGAGGAGTCCGACGATGAGCAGTACCGAGAACCCCGCAGCAGGCGCCGGCCGACCCCGCGGACCCGTCGACTCGTCCCGCATCCCGCGGTACGCGGGCCCCGCGACCTTCGCCCGGCTGCCCCGCCTCGACGAGGTCGGCACCGCGGACGTCGCGGTGGTCGGTGTGCCCTTCGACTCCGGCGTCTCCTACCGCCCCGGCGCCCGCTTCGGCGGCAACGCCATCCGTGAGGCGTCCCGTCTGCTGCGCCCCTACAACCCGGCGCAGGACGCCTCCCCCTTCGCGCTCGCCCAGGTCGCGGACGGCGGCGACATCGCCGTGAACCCGTTCAACATCAACGAGGCCGTGGAGACCGTCGAGGCCGCCGCCGACGAACTGCTCGGCACGGGCGCCCGTCTGATGACCCTCGGCGGCGACCACACCATCGCCCTGCCGCTGCTGCGGTCCGTCGCCAAGAAGCACGGCCCGGTGGCCCTGCTCCACTTCGACGCCCACCTCGACACCTGGGACACCTACTTCGGCGCGGAGTACACCCACGGCACCCCGTTCCGCCGCGCCGTCGAGGAGGGCATCCTCGACACCTCCGCGCTCTCCCACGTCGGCACCCGCGGCCCGCTGTACGGCAAGCAGGACCTCACCGACGACGAGAAGATGGGCTTCGGCATCGTCACCTCCGCCGACATCTACCGGCGCGGCGCGGACGAGGTCGCCGACCAGCTGCGCCAGCGCATCGGCGACCGCCCGCTGTACATCTCCATCGACATCGACTGCCTCGACCCCGCGCACGCCCCGGGCACCGGCACCCCCGAGGCCGGCGGCATGACCTCGCGCGAGCTCCTGGAGATCCTGCGCGGCCTCGCGTCCTGCAACCTGGTCTCGGCGGACGTCGTCGAGGTGGCGCCCGCCTACGACCACGCGGAGATCACCTCGGTGGCCGCCTCCCACACCGCCTACGAGCTGACGACGATCATGACCCGCCAGATCGCGGCCGCCCGTGCCGGTGAGGAGACCGAGACCAAGTGACCCACGACCACGACCTGGTTCTTCGTCCGACGGCGGCGCAGACCGAGGCCGCGTTGAACCCTCCCCCCGGCCGCAACGGCGGAGACCTGGTCGTGGAGACCCTGGCCGGGCTGGGCGCGACGACCGTCTTCGGCCTGCCCGGCCAGCACGCGCTCGGCATGTTCGACGCGCTGCGCCGCTCCACGCTGCGGTACGTCGGTCTGCGGGTGGAGAACAACGCGGGTTTCGCGGCGGACGCCTACGGCCGCATCACGGGCGAGGCCGCCCCGCTCCTGCTCTCGACGGGCCCGGGCGCGCTGACGTCCCTGGCCGCGCTCCAGGAGGCGGCGGCCGCCTCGGCCCCGATCCTGGCGATCAGCAGTCAGATCCCGGCCGCCGGGCTGGGCGGTGGCCGCCACGGCTATCTGCACGAACTCCCCGACCAGGCGGCCTCGTTCCGGGGCGTGGTCAAGTCGGTCCACACGGTCCGCACGCAGTCGCAGATCCCGTCGGCGATCGCGGAGGCGTGGAAGTCGGCGCTGACGGCCCCGCACGGGCCGGTGTGGGTGGAGATCCCCCAGGACGTGCTGCTCGCCGAGACCGCCCTGCCGACGGTGACCGCGATGGACGCGACGCCGGAGGACCTGCTCCCGCGCCCCGAACTGACCGCGGTCGCGGCCGACCTGCTGTCGAAAGCGTCCCGCCCGGCGGTCATCGCGGGCGGGGGAGTGGTCCGGGCGGACGCCGCGGGCAAGCTCCTCCAGCTCGCCGAGAAGCTGAACGCCCCGGTCGTCACCACCTTCGGCGGCAAGGGCGCCTTCCCCTGGGAGCATCCCCTCTCCCTCCAGTCCTGGCTGGAGGACCGCCACACGACCGACTTGCTGGAAGACGCGGACGTCCTGCTGGTGGTCGGCTCGGGCCTGGGCGAACTGTCCTCGAACTACCACACGTTCAAGCCGCGCGGCCGGGTGATCCAGATCGAGGCGGACCTCGGCAAGCTGGAGTCCAACTACCCCGCTCTCGGTATCCACGCGGACGCGCGCCTGGCCCTGCAGGCCCTGCTGGAGACGGTGTCGGTACGGGACGACGCGAGCGCCCCCGAGCGCGTACGGGCGCTGCTGGCGCGGGTCGCCGAGCGGATCGCGGCCCAGGAACTGACCCTGGAGCAGCGGCTGCTGGCGTCGGTGCGGCGCGCCCTGCCCACCGGCTCCCCGTCCTTCTGGGACATGACGATCCTGGCGTACTGGGCGTGGTCGGCGTTCGACCCGCGAGGGACGAACACGATGCACTCGGCGCAGGGCGCCGGCGGCCTCGGCTACGGCTTCCCGGCCGCGCTCGGCGCCGCCGTGGCCGACCCCACGCGCCCGGTCCTCGCGGTCTCCGGCGACGGCGGAGCCCTCTACTCCATCGCCGAGCTGGCGACAGCCAGGCAGTACGACCTGAACGTGACCTGGCTGATCGTCGACGACGGCGGCTACGGCATCCTGCGCGAGTACATGACGGATGCCTTCGGTCAGGCCACGGCGACGGAACTGACCCGCCCGGACTATGTGGCCCTGGCGGAGTCGTTCGGCGTCCCGGGCGTCCGTACGACCCCGGACACACTGGAGGAGGACCTGACGAAGGCCCTTGCCGAGCCGGGACCCTCGGTGGTCGTCCTCCCGGCGGTCCTGCGCATGTTCGCCCCGACACACCTGGCCTGAGGCGCCTGACGCACCTGAGGCGCCTTCACCGCAGCCGGATCACCGGAACCAGAAGAAGATCGTGTCGTTCGTCTGGCCGAGCTGCCGGGCACTCTCCCACTCCTCGGCCTCGAACCGCAGGACCTCGGCGAACCTGCTGACCGTCCCCCGGTGGTCGGGATCCAGCCGGTCCAGCACCGCCTCGTACGCCTCGGCGAGCGCGGCGGCACGCTGGGCCGGCAGGACACCGATCTGGGGAACGATGTCGCCGGGGTGCGGCAGCCGTACCGGCGGCCCGCTGAACAGGAACGAGCCCGGCCGCAGCTCGGACGGCACACCGTGCCGGGCCAGTTCGTCGTCCACGGAGTGGAACCAGGACAACCGCCGCCACGATCCGAGGTCCACGGTCTCGGAGAAGTGGCACGCCACCACCTCGTGGAAGGCATAGGTGTACGCCGGGCTCACCTCCTCGCTGGGGGTGCCCTCCAGCAGTTCGTCGAGCGCCTGCCGGACGGAGACGCCGAGATCGATCTCCTGCTCCTGGAACCGCGCGTCGGTCCGCGCGCACCGCTCGCGCACGGTCCCGAGCATCCGCTCCTGCTGCGGCGTCCGCTCCACCGCGGTGAGCAGCCGCATCACGCTCCGCATGTCACCGGTGCTCATCTCCAGGCAGTAGCTCACTGTTTCCTCCCCGTTCTCCGGACGCGTGCGCCCATGATCGCAACAGCCTCCCGGCCGGATCGCGGTCGGGGCCGCGCCGCGCCGGGCGGTTTCCTCACCGCGAAAGGGCGTCTGATGGCCGGGCAACCGGGAAAGGATGTCCTCTCGTGCAACCTTTCACCCGTACCCGTGAGTCATCAGGGCAGGACGTGCCGGGGGCACGTCCGAATCCACGTAACGGATGGGGACTTCCATGACTCACCACAGATCCCGGCGTGCCCGTGTGCTCGGCGCCGGTATCGCCGCCGGGATTCTCATACCGTCCGTGGCCGCGGCGACGCCCGCCTCCGCCACGACGCCGACGGTGAGCTGCACCTCGGGCAAGACGGGTCTCGCGGCCAAGCTGCAGAAGGACATCACCGCGGCCCTCGCAGACCGCAAGGGCACCGTCGCGGTCGGCCTCTACGACCGGTCCACGAACACCACCTGCTCGCTGCGCGCCACCAGTGCCTACGACTCGGCCAGCGTCGTCAAGGTCACGGTGCTCGCCACGCTGCTGTGGGACGCCAAGAAGCACAACCGCTACCTGACCGACCGTGAGAACACCCTCGCCACGGCGATGATCACCAAGTCGGACAACGACGCGACCAGCACGCTGTGGAGGCAGCTGGGCCTGACGAAGGTCAAGGGCTTCCTCGCCGCGGCCGGCATGACCCAGACCAAGCCGGGCGCGAACGGCTACTGGGGCCTGACCCAGATCACCGTGCAGGACGAGCAGAAGCTGCTCAAGCTGATCACCGCCAAGAACTCCGTGCTGAGCGACAACTCCCGGGCCTACATCCTGAAGCTGATGGGGAAGGTCATCTCCTCGCAGCGCTGGGGCACCCCCGCGGGCGCGCCCTCGGGTGTCTCCGTGCACGTCAAGAACGGCTGGCTGTCGCGCGCCACGCACGGCTGGCGCGTGCACAGCGTCGGCACCTTCAACGGGGCCGGACACGACTACATGATCACCGTGCTGACGCAGGACAACAGCACCATGGACTACGGCGTCACCACCATCCAGAACGTGGCCAAGGCCATCCACAAGGACCTGGTGCCGACGGTCTCCGCCAAGACCGCGTACGTGCCCACGAGCACACCGCAGGAGGCGATCCCGGCGGTCCCGGCGAACTGAGCCCGGCGGCCCCGCGGTGAGCCGACACGGCCCAACTCCCGCCGGTTCACGGGGAGTCCACTCCGGGGCCGCCCGCCTCGTCCTACGGTGGCGGCATGCGCCTGAGAATCCTTCTCGCCACCGTCACCGCCACCCTGGCGGCGGCCACCTCAACGGCCGCCGCCGGGACGCCCGCCGCCGGCACGCCCGCCGCCCCGCACACGTGCTCCTCCGCCGTGGACATCCGGGGCTTCTCGGACGCCCTCGACAAGACGACGTACGAGGGCACGTTCGTCGGCAACCTCTCCGCGCTCTCCGTCGACCGCGACGGCGCAATCGCTGCGCTGTCCGACCGCTCGTCGCTGTTCACGCTGGACCGCAGGAGCCTCAAGCCCACGAGCGTGGTGAACCTCGCCGACGAGAAGGGCGTCGCGCTCGACTCCGAGGGCCTGGTCGTCGACCGGGACGGCACGCGGCTCGTCTCCTCCGAGACCGAGCCGTCCGTCCGCCGCTACTCCCGCGACGGAAAGATCCTGGACCGTCTTGCGGTGCCGGCCCCGCTCGCGGTCGCCCCGGCCGGCCGGGCCACCTCCAACCTGACCTTCGAGGGCCTGACCCTGCTGCCCGGCGGCCACACGCTGCTGGCCGGCATGGAGGGTTCGCTCAGCGGCGACACCCCGGGCATCGTCCGCTTCCAGACCTGGACGCGCCAGGGGAAGCACTTCGCGCCGGCGACCCAGTACGGCTACCGGACCGACACCGGCCTCGGTGTCTCCGAGACCACCGCGACACCCGACGGCCGGCTGCTGGTCCTGGAGCGCGGGTTCACCGCCGGGTATGGCAACACGGTCCGCCTCTACCTGGCGGACCTGAAGGACGCCACGGACACCCGCGGCATCGACACGCTGACCGGACAGGACGGTGTACGCCTCGTCCGCAAGACGCTCCTGGCGGACCTGGTGAACTGCCCCTCGCTCGGCGCGCAGGCCCGCCAGCCCCAGCCGAACCCGCTGCTCGACAACATCGAGGGCATGACGGTCACGGGCGCCGCGCACGGCCGGCTGTACGTGCTGCTGGTCAGCGACGACAACCAGAACGCGGCCCAGGTCACCCGCCTGTACTCACTGCGCGTACGCCTCCCGCGCCCCGCCGGCCACTGACGGACCGCGGACCGCAGACCGCGTCACGGCCGGGCGCCGACGCGCCCGGCCGTTCCCCGTTCCCCCGGAGGACTCGGCGGGAGGGCTCAGCGTCCTCCGGAGGACTCAGCCGCCGTCCTCCTCGCCGTCGTCCCGCTCCCCGGCGCCGACGAGGGCCTGGATCGCGTCGACCGCGCTGCCGTCGTGGTCGCTGCCCGCGGTGCCGCTGCCGGTCTGGAGATTGGCCGTGCGGTCGACCTCCAGGATCGAGTCGGCGTGGGAGTTGTCGAGCACGGTGACCAGGCTGTCGTCCGCGACCGCCGGGCCCGCCGTGGCGCCGAGCAGGGCCATGGACAGGGCCAGCGCGGCCCGCAGCCGCGGGCGGGCGCCGGTCATCCGGTCACGCCCGCCGGCTTCGGCTGCAGACGCACACCCGCCCGTTCCGGATGGAACCGCGCGATGTTCCGCTCCAGCAGCCCGGTCGCGGCGCGCACACCGATCCCCTCCGCGGGGTCCACGTCCGGAAGACGTCCGTCGGCCCGCTTCAGCTCGGCGAGCGCGGAGTTCATCGCCGCGTGGGCGGCGAACAGACAGGGCGTGCTGTAGATCGCGACGTCCACGCCCAGCTCGGACAGCTCGCTCAGGGACAGCCGCGGCGACTTGCCGCCGGCGATCTGGTTGAACAGCAGCGGCTTGTCCCCGACCACGTCCCGGATCCGCCGGATCCACTCCACGCTGCGCACCCCGTCGACCAGCACCACGTCCGCGGCGGTGGCGGCCAGGGCCCGCGCCCGGTCCAGGATGTCCTGCTCCTCGGTGGCGTCCGTGCGGGCCACCACCACCAGGTCCCGGCGGGTCGCGAGCACCGTCTCCAGCTTCTCGACGTACTCGGTCAGCGGCAGGATCCGTTTGCCGTCGGCGTGCCCGCACCGGCGCGGCCGCTGCTGGTCCTCCAGGATCACCCCGGAGGCCCCGGCCCGCTCCAGCGACTCCACCACATGGCAGGCCACCTCGGGGTCGGCGTACCCGTCGTCGATGTCGACGAGCAGATGGTGGCGGGGGAACGCGCCGCGCAGCCGCTGCGTGAACGCCACCATGTCGGGCCAGGCGATGAAACCGATGTCGGGCAGACCGTAGTGCGACGCGGCGAAACCGAAGCCTGACACGAACATCCCGTCGTAGTGCGCGGCCGCGATCGAGGCCGAGTACATGTCGTAGACACCGATCAGTGGTGTGGTTCCCTGCGCGGCGATCTGCTCCCGCAGCCTGTTTCCGTAGGCCACCGTCCAGCCCTTCCGTGGGGGTCCTTTACCTGGGCGGGATTATTTCTGTACCTGCGCAAGCAATTCCCTGGAGAGATCCTTTACTCACCCGGTCGGGTCACCACCTTCACCGCAGAAACGTCACTCACGCTCTTCGCACGCCATCCATCGCCCAGGCCGAACCTAGGACCGCGGTCGCAGACGTCTGCGACCTTCGACCGGGAATTGTTGCGGAGGGATGAAATCCGCCCTGGTCCGCGTTGGTGCAGTGCGGATGATCCGGGCGACAGGAAGGGGCGGGCGTGGTGGCGCACGAGGGGGACACACGCGGCTGGGCACACAGGCTCGCGGGGTACGCGTGGCGCTACCCAAGGGACGTGGTCCTCGCGCTCGGGTCCTCGCTGGGCGGCATGGCCGTCATGGCGGTGGTCCCGCTGATCACCAAGGTGATCATCGACGATGTCGTGGGCGCCCACAGCCGGTCCATGGGCCCCTGGGCCGGCGCCCTCGTCGGTGCCGCCGTCCTCGTCTACGTCTTCACCTACATCCGCCGCTACTACGGCGGCCGGCTCGCCCTGGGCGTCCAGCACGACCTGCGTACGGACATGTACGGGACGATCACCCGGCTCGACGGGCGGCGCCAGGACGAGCTGTCCACCGGCCAGGTCGTCGGCCGCGCCACCAGCGACCTCCAGTTGATCCAGGGCCTGCTGTTCATGCTCCCTATGACGATAGGGAACGTCCTCCTCTTCCTGATCTCCCTGGTGATCATGGCGTGGCTGTCGCTGCCGCTGACCCTGGTCGCGCTGGCCGTCGCGCCCGCGCTGTGGTTCATCGCCAAGCGCAGCCGCACCCGGCTGCACCCGGCCACCTGGTACGCCCAGGCGCAGGCCGCCGCCGTGGCGGGCGTGGTGGACGGCGCCGTCAGCGGCGTCCGCGTGGTCAAGGGCTTCGGGCAGGAGGAGCAGGAGACCGGCAAGCTCCGGGAGGTCGGGCGCCGGCTCTACGCGGGCCGGCTGCGCACGATCAAGCTGAACGCCCGGTACACCCCCGCCCTCCAGGCCGTGCCCGCCCTCGGCCAGGTCGCCATGCTGGCGCTCGGCGGCTGGCTCGCGGTGCGCGGGCACATCACCCTCGGCACGTTCGTCGCCTTCTCCTCCTATCTTGCCCAGCTCGTCGGCCCGGTGCGCATGCTGGCCGTGGTGCTCACCGTCGGCCAGCAGGCCCGCGCGGGCGCCGAACGCGTCCTGGAACTGATCGACACCGAGCCCTCGCTGTCGGACGGCACCAGGGAACTGCCCGCCGACGCCCCCGCGACCGTCGAGTTCGACGACGTCTCCTTCGCCTACCAGGACGGCCGCCCGGTCCTCGACGGCCTCTCCTTCGAGATACGCCCCGGCGAGACCCTCGCCGTCGTCGGCTCCTCCGGCTCCGGCAAGTCGACGGTCTCCCTGCTGCTGCCCCGCTTCTACGACGTCACCCGCGGCGCCGTCCTCGTCGGCGGCCACGACGTGCGCGAGCTGACCCTCTCGTCGCTGCGCGCCGCCATCGGACTGGTCCCCGAGGACTCCTTCCTCTTCTCCGACACGGTCCGCAGCAACATCGCCTACGGCCGCCCGGACGCCACCGACGAGCAGGTCGAGCGGGCCGCCCGCGCGGCGCAGGCCGACCGCTTCATCGCCGAGCTGCCCGACGGCTACGCCACCAAGGTCGGCGAGCACGGCCTCACCCTCTCCGGCGGCCAGCGCCAGCGCATCGCGCTGGCCCGGGCGATCCTCACCGACCCCCGGCTGCTGGTCCTCGACGACGCGACCTCGGCGGTGGACGCCCGGGTCGAGCACGAGATCCACGAGGCGCTGAAGCAGGTCATGGAGGGCCGCACCACCCTTTTGATCGCGCACCGGCGCTCCACCCTCAACCTGGCCGACCGCATCGCGGTCCTCGACGGCGGCCGGCTCGCCGACATCGGCACGCACGAGGAACTCCAGGAGCGCTCGGCCCTCTACCGGCGGCTGCTGACCGACCCCGACGAACTGGGCGGGGTCTCCCCGGGCCACGCGCTGCCCCCCGCGCCCGAGGAGGACACCTCCGTCCGTGAGGAGCTGGACGCCGAGTTCGACGCGGAGCGGGGCGTCACCCCGCATCTGTGGACCGGTGACCGCGAGCCCCGGGACCCCGCGCTGAGCGGCACCCCGGCGACCCCCGAACTTCTCGCCCAGGTCGAGCAGCTGCCCCCGGCTGCCGACACCCCCGGCATCGACGAGGCACGCGCGGTGCGGGCCGAGGAGTCGTACGGACTCACCCGGCTGCTCCGCGGCTTCGGTCTGCCGCTCCTCGCGAGCCTCGCCCTCGTCGCCGTCGACGCGGGCATGGGCCTGCTGCTGCCGATCCTGATCCGGCACGGTATCGACCAGGGTGTGTCCCGGATGGCCATCGGCGCGGTCTGGGCCGCGTCCCTGCTGGCCCTGCTCGCCGTCCTCGTCCAGTGGACGGCGCAGGTCGCGGAGACCCGGATGACCGGGCGGACCGGTGAGCGCGTCCTCTACTCCCTCCGGCTGAAGATCTTCGCGCAGCTCCAGCGGCTCGGACTCGACTACTACGAGCGGGAGCTGACCGGCCGGATCATGACCCGGATGACGACCGACGTCGACGCGCTGTCGACGTTCCTGCAGACGGGCCTCGTCACCGCCTTCGTCTCCGTGGTCACCTTCTTCGGCATCATGGTCGCGCTGCTGGTGATCGACGTGCGGCTCGCGCTCGTGGTGTTCGCCACCCTGCCGCCGCTGGTCGTGGGGACCTTCTTCTTCCGCCGGGCCAGCGTGAAGGCGTACGAACTCGCCCGCGAGCGGGTCTCGGCGGTCAACGCGGATCTCCAGGAATCGGTGTCCGGGCTGCGGATCCTGCAGGCGTTCCGGCGCGAGCAGGACGGCGGACGGCGGTTCACCGAGGGCAGCGACAGCTACCGTCAGGCCCGTATCCGCGGCCAGTGGCTGATATCGGTGTACTTCCCCTTCGTGCAGCTGCTGTCGTCGGTGGCCACCGCGTCCGTGCTGATCGTGGGCGCGCACCGGGTGGACGCCGGGACGCTGACGACGGGTGCCCTGGTCGCGTATCTGCTGTACATCGATCTGTTCTTCGCCCCGGTGCAGCAGCTCTCCCAGGTCTTCGACGGCTACCAGCAGGCCACGGTGTCCCTCGGCCGGATCCAGGAGCTGCTGCGGGAGCCGACCGCCACCAAGGCCGCCGACGAGCCGCTCCAGGTGCGCTCCCTGCGCGGTGACGTCGCCTTCGAGAGCGTCGACTTCGCCTACGGCGACGACGAGGCGGCCCTCGGCGGCATCGATCTGCGGATCCCCGCGGGGCAGACGGTCGCCTTCGTCGGGGAGACCGGAGCGGGCAAGTCGACCCTGGTCAAGCTGGTCGCCCGGTTCTACGACCCCACGCACGGCCGGGTGCTGATCGACGGCACCGATCTGCGCTCCCTCGACCTGACCTCGTACCGGCACCGGCTCGGTGTCGTCCCCCAGGAGGCGTACCTGTTCGCGGGGACCGTCCGGGACGCCATCGCCTACGGGCGCCCGGACGCGACCGACGCCCAGGTGGAGGCCGCGGCGCGGGCGGTCGGAGCGCACGACATGATCGCCACGCTGGACGGCGGCTATCTGCACGAGGTCGCCGAGCGCGGCCGCAATCTGTCCGCCGGACAGCGGCAGTTGATCGCCCTGGCCCGCGCGGAACTCGTCGACCCCGACATCCTGCTGCTCGACGAGGCCACCGCCGCACTGGACCTGGCCACCGAGGCCCAGGTCAACCAGGCGACGGACCGCCTCACCGGCCGTCGTACCACGCTCGTGGTCGCCCACCGGCTGACGACGGCCGCCCGCGCCGACCGCGTGGTGGTCATGGACCACGGCCGGGTCGCGGAGGACGGCACCCACGAGGAGCTGCTGCGCCACGACGGCCGCTACGCACGGCTGTGGCGGACGTTCGTCGGGACTCCGGAGCCGGACGAGCGCGTCGGGTCCACAGCCTGACCGGCGGTCGGAGGGGCACTTCCGGTTCCCCATGGGGCAGGGGGAACCGTGCGACGCAACCATCGGACCTACGTCCTGCGTCCGTACACCAGTACGTTGATGGTCGCGGGAGGGACGAGAAGTGGACAGTGGTGCGATACGCCGGCGCCTGGCGCTCGGCCTGGCCGTGTTGACGGCGTCCGGGCTGCTCGCGGTGGCGAGCCCGGGGCACGCACAGGCCGACGACCCCTGCTCCGGACGGAAGGTGCGCACGCTGTCGTTCTCCACCGGCTCGGTGCGGATCTACAAGCGGGACGGCTTCGTGTGCGCGGTGACGGTGGCGAAGAACACCTCCGGACGGAAGGCGATGTCGGTGAGCGTGCAGGCGCGCGGCAGTCGCCCCGTGGCCGACAGCGGGCAGTTCACCTACCACGCCGGGCCGGTGGTCGTGCACGCCGGCCACCGCTGTGTGTGGATCCGCGGGTCGGTGGGCTCCGGCTCGGTCAGTTCCGGCTGGATCATGTGCTGACGGCCCCCGCCCTGAAGGGCGGGGGATCTTCTCAGCCATTTCACAGGTTTCTCCAACCTCCCCTGGTGCGCCCGGAGTTGCTCCGCTAGGTTCCGGCGGACATCCGCGTTCACAGGGGAGGGTGCATGCGCAAGGCGCTCAGATGGCTACTGGCGCTCATGGTGCTGATCGGCACGCTGAGCACGGCCGGGGCGGCCACCGCCACCGCGGCGGACACGGACATCAAGGACCGGCTGCTCGCCATACCCGGGATGAGCCTGATCGAGGAGAAGCCGTACGCCGGATACCGCTTCTTCGTGCTGGACTACACCCAGCCGATCGACCACCGGCACCCCTCCCAGGGCACGTTCCAGCAGCGGATCACCATCCTGCACAAGGACGTCTCGCGGCCGACGGTCTTCTACACCAGCGGCTACAACGTCTCCACCACCCCGGGCCGCCGTGAGCCGACGCAGATCGTGGACGGCAACCAGGTCTCCCTGGAGTACCGATTCTTCACGCCGTCCCGCCCCGCCCCGGCCGACTGGTCGAAGCTCGACATCTGGCAGGCGGCGAGCGACCAGCACCGCATCTACGAGGCGCTCAAGCCGCTCTACACCCACCGGTGGATCGCGACGGGCGGCTCCAAGGGCGGTATGACGGCGACGTACTACGAGCGCTTCTACCCGCACGACATGGACGGCGTCGTCGCGTACGTGGCCCCCAACGACGTGGTCAACGACGAGGACTCGGCCTACGACCGCTTCTTCACGACGGTCGGCACCAAGGAGTGCCGGGACCGGCTGGACGCGGTGCAGCGCGAGGCGCTGGTGCGCCGGGAGCCGCTGGAGCGGAAGTACGAGCAGTTCGCGGCGGCCGGCGGCTACACGTTCACGACGATCGGCGGTCTGGACCGGGCCTATGAGGCGGTCGTCCTGGACTATGTGTGGGGCTTCTGGCAGTACAGCCTGCTGTCCGACTGCGGAACCGTTCCGGCGGACGCGGCCCACGCCACCGACCAGCAGATCTGGGACTCGGTGGATGCGATCTCGGGCTTCTCGGCGTACACGGACCAGGGGCTGGAGACCTACACGCCGTACTACTACCAGGCGGGGACCCAGCTGGGCGCGCCCACGATCCACTTCCCGTACATCGAGAAGCGGCTGATCCGCTACGGCTACCAGCCGCCCCGGAACTTCGTGCCCCGCTCGATCCCGATGCGCTTCCAGCCGTGGGCGATGCGGGACGTGGACACCTGGGTGCGCCACCACGCACGGCACATGCTGTTCGTCTACGGCCAGAACGACCCGTGGGGCGCGGAGCGCTTCCGGCTCGGCGCGGGCGCGCGGGACTCCTATGTCTTCACGGCTCCGGGCCTGAACCACGGCGCGAACGTGGCCGGTCTGCTCGCCGACCAGAAGACCCTGGCCACGGCCCGCATCCTGGACTGGGCGGGCGTGGCACCGGCGGCGGTCCGCACGGACCCGTCGGCGGCGCGACCGCTGGCGCGCTACGACGCGCGGCTGGACCGCCGGGACATGGAACGGGAGCCGGCGCTTCGGCCGTGACGGTCCGGCTGTGCCCGGCCGGCTCACACCGTCCGGGCACAGCCCACCGGTTTCCCACCGCCCAACTGGACGTACAGCGCGGTCGACGGCGGGCACTGCGAGCGCCGCGACACCGCCGAGGTGACCCTGTACTCGGGCGCGTGCCCGCCCTTGCCGTCGCAGGCCGTCTCGCGGACCTCCCCCTTGCCCGCGCCGTAGACACAGTCCCCGACGATCGTGCGCGGTCCGCCCCCGCCGCCGGGGTCCCCCGGGTGCGGCGGTTCCAGGTTTCGCATACAGGCGTATCCGCGGGGCACGGCCCCCGACGCGCTGATGTGCAGGACGAAGTCCGTGGTCGCCGGGCACGCGGGACCGCCGTCCGGCGGGCCGCCGTCGAACCGGGCGACCACCCGCGCCGCCGCCCGCTCGCTGGTGCACGACACCTCGGTGAAGCTCGTCGTCCCGAAGGAGCTGCACTCGCCGACCGCGAGGAACTCGGCCCCGAACCCGGACGCCGCGGGCGACGGGGTGCCCCCGCCCGGCCGGTCCCGTGCAGCCCCCGACGGCGACTGGCAGCCGCACAGCCCGGCCGCCGCCAGCGCGGCCGTGAGCAGCGCACCCAGCCACGCTTGTGTCCCTCGCATCGCCAACCCCCCGGTTTCCCCCCTCCAGCGTGAACCGCGGCCACGGTCCACGCCAGACAACCAGGGTGCTTTGCGACATTCAGGGGCCGGACGAGCGGCCCCCGGCGTACGCCTGGTACGACAGCCCGTACCCGAGGGGGTACAGCACCTGCGTAGGATCGTCCGCCCGCGGCACCGGCACCGGCAGCCTGCCGCGCGGCCTCACCCTTCCCGCGATCACCCGTGCCGCCGCGCGCAGTTCCACGTCGGTCCAGGAGTAGGACGCCAGACAGGCCGTGGCGTCGGGGAGTTGGGCCACGTCGTACGGATTCCGGACGGCGAGGGCGACCACCGGTTTCCCGGTGGCGGCGAGCCGGGTCACCAGGGTCCGCTGGGAACCGGCCGCGGTCACGTTGTAGGTGGCCACGACCACCGCGTCCGCGTCGCCCGCGGCGGCCACCGCCTTCTCGATCGCCGCCGCCGTGGGCGCCGTGCCGGTGGACAGCGCGGTCGCCGTGAAGCCGAGGGCGGCGAGGGCGTTCGCGAGGACGGTGGTGGGCGGTCCGTCGGTCCCGGACGGCGACGCCGGGTCCGCGCCCACGACGAGGAGCCGCCGGTGCGTACGGCGCGACAGCGGCAGCAGCCCCCGCTGGTTGACGAGCAGCGTCGTCGTACGGTCAGCGATGCGGTCCGCCGTGTGCAGATGCCCGGGGGTGCCGACGGTCCGGTCGACTCCGCCCGCGGTGACATACGGCCGGTCCAGCAGCCCGAGCCTGGCCTTCAGCCGCAGGATGCGCAGCAGCGACTCGTCGAGCCGGGCCTCGGTCAGCTCCCCGCTCCGCACGGCCGTGAGGACCGCGTTCCAGGCGAGGTCCAGGGAGGGCGGGTTGAGCAGCTGGTCGACGCCGGCCTTCAGGGCGAGCACGGGCACCCGGTCGTCGCCGTACTTCTGGCGCACGCCCTCCATGCCCAGCGAGTCGGTCACCACCACCCCGTCGTAGCCCAGCTCCTCGCGCAGGATGCCCGTGAGGATCGGGTGCGAGAGCGTCGCCGGGTCGCCGGAGTCGTCGAGGGCGGGGACCATGATGTGCGCAGTCATGATCGAGTCGATCCCGGCGCGGATCGCCGCCCGGAACGGCACCGCGTCGAGTTTCTCCCACAGTTCACGGCTGTGGGTGATGACCGGGAAGCCGAAGTGGCTGTCGACGGCCGTGTCGCCGTGGCCGGGGAAATGTTTGGCGGTGGCCGCCACCCCGGACTCCTGGCAGCCCTTCACCTCCGCGGCGACGAGGCCCGCCACCGCGTCCGGGTCCGCGCCGAAGGACCGTACGCCGATGACCGGGTTGGCCGGGTTGACGTTCACATCGGCGTCCGGCGCGTAGGCCTGACGGATGCCCAGGGCGTGCAGCTCGGCGCCGGAGATCCGGCCGAGGGTACGGGCGTCGGCCCGGGAGCCGCCGGCCCCGATCGCCATCGCGCCGGGGAAGAGGGTGGCGGGCTTGCCCACGCGGGCCACTATGCCGTGCTCCTGGTCCGTCGCGATGAGCACGGGCAGGCCGCGCGGCTGGGCGAGGGACGCGTGCTGGATGCCGTTGGAGAGGTCCGCGATCTGGTGCGGTGTACGGGTGTTGTGCGCCCAGGTGAAGTAGATGATCCCGCCGACGCGGTACTTCGCGACCAGTTCTGCGGCCGTCCGTACACCGATCTCGGCGAGGTTGGCGTCGATGTCGGCCAGGTCGGGGTCGGTGGCCGAGTGGCCGTAGACCCGCATCACGAAGAGCTGGCCGACCTTCTCCTCCAGCGTCATACGGGAGATGAGGGCCGTCAGCCGCTCGTCGTCGTGACCGGCGGCGCGGGCGGGGTCCGAGGTGAGGGCGAGAGCCGCGGCCAGGCCCGCCGTGGCGGCGAGGACCGTGCGTCTGGAGGGGTGTGCGGTGCTTCCTGTGCCGGAGTCGTGCACATGCGCTCCTTCCGAAGGAGAACACTGAAGGAAACTTCCGAGGAGTCACCAATATCCGGGAAGTTTCTGCCAGTCAAGGCACTGCACGGTATCCGGCCGGGGGCCGCCATCGGCGCAGGTGGAGGGGGCGCGCCGATGGCGGCGTGCTGCCGGCCGCGTGCGGCGGAGAGGGTGGTCAGCGTTCGCAGCCAGCAGCGAGGCCGACACCGCAGGCGGAGACTCATCCGGCAGCTTGCGCCTTGGACGAAGGCGGGCACGGGCGGGTTCCCCGGGCGCCGCCGTCATCCGCAAGTCGGTACGGAGGAGGTCAGCGGGTCGCCCGTGCCGCCGCCCTGGGCCAGAACTCCTGCAGCGTCCGCACGGTCTGCGCGATCGCCGGCCGCCGCGCCGCACCCGCGCGCCACAGCGCGTAGAGCCGTCGTACGGGCATCGGGTCGAGGGCGATCTCGACGACCTCGGGCGGCAGCGGGCCACGGCCCAGACGCGGAATGAGCGCGACCCCCAGACCGGCGGCGACCAGGGCGACGAGGGTGGGGTTCTCGTCGGCCTGGTGGACGACCTCCGGTTCGTGCCCTGCCGCCCGCAGGGTCCGCAGCAGCCAGTCGTGGCAGACCCGGCCCGGCGGCTGGCAGATCCATCGCTCGCCGCCCAGTTCCTCGCGCCGCACGGACTCCCGCCCGGCGAACGGGTGTCCCGCGGGAACGAGCAGATCACACAAATCATCCCCGATGACCGCCTGCTCCACCCTCGGGGGCGCCGGCAGCGGGGCGATGTCCCAGTCGTGCACCACGGCGAGATCGACGGCGCCCTTCGCGACCAGGTCCACCGACAGATGCGGGTCGATCTCGGTGAGCCGGGCGTCCAGGGCCGGATGCCGCCGCCCCAGGTCGGCGAGCACGCCCGGCATCAGTCCGCGCGCCGCCGAAGGGAACGCGGCCACGGTCAGCCGTCCGGCCGGCACTCCGCGCCGCTCCTCCAGCTCCGTCTCGGCGCGCTCCACGATCGCCATCAACGTCTGTGCGGTGGCGGCGAGTTGTCGCGCCTCGTCGGTGAGCCGCACCCCGCGCCCCTCCCGCTCCAGCAGGGTGGTCCTGGTCTCCCGCTCCAGCTTGGCGATCTGCTGGGAGACCGCGGACGGCGTGTACCCGAGCGCGGCGGCCGCGGCACCGACCGTGCCGTGGACGGAGACGGCGTGCAGGGCGCGCAGCCGTTGGAGATCGAGCATGGACCCCCCTCAAGGGTTAGCGATGCTTCATCCGATCATGCAGCAATCATCGCTGGTGCTTCACGGTCGCCAGCCGTGATCCTCGACGCATGCGACCCGCACACCTTGCTCTCGCCGTTCTCGTCACCGCCGTCTGGGGCGTGAACTTCACGGTCATCGAGATTGGCCTCGGCCACTTCCCGCCCCTGCTGTTCTCGGCCCTCCGCTTCCTGGCCGCCGCCGTCCCGGCCGTCTTCTTCGTCGGCCGCCCGAAGTCGAGAGCTTGGGATGGGGTCTCCCCTGCTCGAACGAAGTCGAGAGCTTGGGATGGGGTCTCCCCTGCTCGAACGAAGTTGAGAGCTTGGGGATGGATTGTTTCCGTCGGCCTCGTCCTGGGCGTGGCCAAGTTCGGCCTGCTGTTCCTCGGCATGAACGCGGGCATGCCCGCCGGACTGTCCTCCCTGGTGCTCCAGATCCAGTCCGTCTTCACGGCGCTGATCGCCTTCGCGGTCCTCGGCGAACGGCCCACGCGCATAGGGGCCCTGGGGATGGCGGTGGCCCTCGTCGGCATCGTCCTCGCGGCCGTCGACGAGGGCACGGCCGGCCCGCTCGGCGCGTTCGCCCTGGTGATCGCGGCGGCGGCCTTCTGGGGCCTGTCCAACGTCCTGACCCGCAAGGCCTCCCCGCCCGACGCGCTCAACTTCATGGTGTGGGTGAGCACCGTGCCGGTCCTGCCCCTGCTCGGCCTGTCCCTCCTGACCGAGGGCCCCTCCCGCGACCTGGCGGCCCTGCGCGCCCTGGACTGGCAGGGCGTGGGCGTCGTCCTCTACGTCGCCTGGATCACCACCGTGTTCGGCTTCGGCGCCTGGGGCTGGCTGCTGCGCCGCCACCCCGCGTCCACGGTCGCCCCGTTCTCCCTGCTCGTCCCCGTCTTCGGCATGTCGTCCGCGGCCCTGTTCCTGGGTGAGCAGATCACCCCGCTGCGTTGGGGCGCGGCGGCGCTGCTGGTGGGCGGGGTGGCGCTGACGTCCCTGGCGTCGAAGGGGGTTCGGCCGACGGAGATCCGTATGAAGGAGGGCGAAATCCACTCGACGACGGCGAGCGGATCCGCCACGCTTCAGCGGTGACGTTCATCCTGAGAGGACCGCTCCTTCGGGGCACGCTCGTGCGGCTGGAGCCGCTGGAGCACCGGCACGCGGACGGTCTGGCGGTGGCGGCGGAGGAGGACCGGACCTCGTACGCGTACACCTGGGTACCCAGGGCCCACGAGGTCGGGGGCTACATCGACGCACAGCTCGCCCGAGCGGCGGCGGGCCGCCTCGCGCCGTACGCCCAGATCTCCCTCGCCACGGGCCGGGTGGTCGGCACCACCTCCTACTGGGACCCGCGCTGCTGGCTGTCGGACGACCGGCTCGACGCCATCGAGATCGGCTTCACCTGGCTGGCCCGGTCCGCCCAGGGCACGGGCATCAACGCCGAGTCCAAGCTGCTGCTGCTCCGCCACGCGTTCGAGGAGTGGGGCGTGGCGCGCGTCGACCTGAAGACCGACGCGCGCAACGCCCGCTCCCGCGCGGCCATCGAGAGCGTCGGCGCCCGCTTCGAGGGCGTCCTGCGCAACTGGTCCCGCTCCTGGTCCCCGGGGGAGGAGGACCGCCTCCGGGACTCCGCGATCTACTCGATCACGTCGGAGGAGTGGCCCGAACGCCGCTCACTCCTGGAGGCGAGGGTCAGGAAGTCGGCCCAGGCGGCGGGGGAGACGGTGAGGTAGGGCCGGTCGGGGGCCTCGGAGTCACGGATGTGTATGAGGGCGGCACGGGTGGCGCAGTACGACGAGATACTCAACGCCTCCTGCTCCAGCCGCACGAACCCCTGAAAATGAGCCGGATACCGCTCCAACCGCAGGTACTTCGCGGCCGCCGCCATCGACCCCCGGCCCCCAACGCCTTCTCCGCCGCCTCGATGAACTCGTCCGTCGCCGGCTTCGCGCACGTCTCCACCGCGCTCACCGCCGCCCCCGAGTACGCCATCCGCTCGCCCAACTCGTTCTGCGACAACCCGGCGTTCACGCGCAGTGTCCGCAACACCTCCGCGAAGTACTGCGCTGCGGGCCCACGTGACCGTCCGGACCGCGATACGAAGGACCACGACACTCGCTCTGTCCAGCTCCGTCTTCCTCGGCAGCCTCGCCGGAACCGGCGTCGCCGCTACGGCTTCCGGGTCCGCCTCTGTCCCGCGGTGCAGGGGCGAGTTCAAGCACGCCGTCTGCAACCGTGACGTTCGCCCGCATGCCCAACGGCCGGCTCACCTGGAGCTTCAGGCTGACCGCGGCGGCGAAGAAGGACCTCGGCTCGCTGGTCAACGTCTCGATGCCGCAGGCCTTCGTCTCCGGCTACGAGATCAACCCGCCCTACGGCCCCCACACCAGACCGAGCACCTACGACTTCCGTTCCAGCATCAAGGGCTATCAGCGCAAGGGAAAGAGCGGAAGGGCCGCAACTTCACCATCAAGACCAATGACGAGATCAGCTTCTTCTGGCTGATCCGCCGGGTGCTTCTTTACCTGGGAGTTCCTCCGGTCGGTTCGGCCCCCAAGGAGGGGGTGAGAACTGGCGAACGGGATTTGAGACCCTGTCTCTGCGCGAGCCCGCGGTGGCGGCTCGTGGACCTTCGGCCGGTGATCGGAAAGCATGCGGGCCATGACCACGAGCGAACACCCGGAAGCCCCGCGCGCCTACCTCATCCTCCACGGCTGGCAGAACCACCGCCCGAAGGACCACTGGGAGCACTGGCTCGCCGACCGGCTGACCGAATGCGGCCACCACGTGTCGTATCCGCAACTGCCGGACCCCGACGACCCCGAGCTGGAGGTGTGGCTCGCGGAGCTGGTCCGCCACCTCGACGGGCTGCCGCGCGGCGTCGAACGGGTCGTCGTCGCCCACAGCCTGTCCACCGTGCTGTGGCTGCACGCCGTCGCGCGCGGGGTGACGGGCCTCGCCATGGACCGGGTGCTGCTCGTGGCCCCGCCGTCCGCCTCCGTCCTCCTGCGGCACCGGGAGGTGGCGGAGTTCGCCCCGCCGCCCCTCGACGGTCTCGCCCTGCCCGCGCCCACCCTCCTGGTCGCGGGCGACGACGACCCGTACTGCCCGGAGGGCGCGCGGACCGTCTACGGTGATCCCCTCGGCATCTCCACCGAGATCATTCCCGGCGGCGCCCACCTCGACCTGGACGCCGGTTACGGCTCCTGGCCCGCCGTACTGGGGTGGTGCCTGGACGCCTCCGCACGGCTCACGGCACGTCCGGCGTAGCCCGGCCGGGGGCGGTGGTGCCCGCGTCCGTCGATCGGCGGACAGTCGCCCCCTACGCCGACTCGCTGAGCAGTCGCGCCAGATGGTCGCGTCCGGCGTCGAGCAGTTCCGGCAGCGGTGTTGCCGTCTCGTGCCACCGCTTCTCGTACTCCCAGCACAGCCAGCCGTCCCAGCCGTGGCGGGAGAGGACCTCCACGCACTCCGTGAGCGGCAGGACGCCGGCGCCCAGGGGCAGCGGGGTCCTGTCGTCGGCGGAGGTGATGTCCTTGACCTGGACGTAGCCGAGGTAGGTGCACAGGGCCGCGTATGTCTCCTGCGGCTGCTCGCCGCCCAGCCAGGTGTGCATCACGTCCCACAGCGCGCCCACATGGCGGTGGCCGACCGCGCCGAGGATACGCAGGACGTCCGCCCCGGTGCGATGCGAGTCGTGCGTCTCCAGCAGGATCCGTACGTCGAGGTCGGCAGCGTACTCGGCGGCGGTGCCCAGGCGCCGGGCGGCGATGGCGTCGGCCTCCTCGGGGCGCTGTTCGGTGCCGCCGGGGAAGACGCGCACGAAGGGGGCGCCCAGATCGCGCGCGAGCTCCAGGAGCGCGCGGATCTCGGCCAGCACGGGTGCGTCGTCGCCGGGCGCGGCGACGCACGCGTACCCGGCGAGTCCGAGGATCTCGACGCCCGAGGAGGCGAACTCGGCGGCCACGGCCGCCCGTTCGGCGGGACCGAGGCCCGGATGCACGGGCTCCTCGGGGTGTGTGCGCAGTTCGACGCCGTGATAGCCGTGCGTCGTCGCGAGCCGGACGACGTCCGCTACGGGCAGACCGGGGACACCGAGGGTGGAAAACGCCAGCTTCATGGTCACGGAAACTACCCCGCCACGCGCCGGTAACGCCTGTCCCCGCCCCACGGCCGGTGTGGCGCGCCGCACGCCCCGGGGGAGTCAGCCGCGGGGCGCCCCCGTGGACCCCCGCACCATCAGTTCCCCGGGCACCATGGCGATCCCGCCCGGCGGCGGTTCCTCGCGGCCCATCGCGATCCGCCCCGCCCGGGCACCCGCCTCCGCGAGCGGCAGCCGCACCGTCGTCAGGGCCGGCACCGCGTCGATCGCGAAGGGGAGGTCGTCGAAGCCGACCACCGACACGTCCTCGGGGATGCGCCGGCCGAAGGCGCGCAGCGCCGCGCACGCGCCCAGCGCCACCGTGTCGTTCGCCGCCACGACCGCCGTCAGCGACGGCTCGCGGCGCACCAGTTCGAGCGTCGCCTCGTAGCCCGCGCGGCGGTCGTAGCGCCCGTGCACCGTCAGCCGCGGGTCGTCCTCGATCCCGGCGGCGGCCAGGGCCGCCCGGTGGCCCTCCAGACGGTGCCGGGTGGTCGTGCGCTCCTCGGGGCCCGCGACATAGCCGAGCCGCCGGTGGCCGAGCCCGATCAGATGCTCGGTGAGCCGCTGTGCGCCGCCGCGGTTGTCGAAGGTCAGCGCGATCGCCTCGGGGACGGGCGGCCGCCCGCACAGCACCACGCGCGTCCCCGCCGCCGCCAGCTTGCTCAGCTTCGCGCCCACCGTCTCCTTGTGCGCGCAGTCCTCCACCGCGCCGCCGGTCAGCACCACGGCGGCCGCCCGCTGCCGCTGGAGCAGCGTCAGATACGTCAGCTCCCGCTCCGGCGAGCCTCCGGTGTTGCAGACCACCGCGAGCCGTTCGCCGCCGGCCCGTCCTCCCGGGCCGCCGATCTCCGACTGGATCGCGCTCGCCATGATCCCGAAGAACGGGTCGGCGATGTCGTTCACCAGGATCCCGACCAGGTCGGAGGTGGCCGCCGCGAGCGCGCTGGCCGGACCGTTGAGGACGTAGTCCAGTTCGTCGACCGCGCGCAGCACCCGGTCCCGGGTGGTGGCCGCGACCGGGTAGTTCCCGTTCAGCACACGTGACACGGTCGCGGGCGACACCTGCGCGCGCGCAGCCACGTCTGCCAGGGTCACCGTCATCGTCGTCCTCCGGTCGAGTGTTTTGTCAGGAATCCATCTACAGCTCTCCGGACACCCGTGTACAGGCCCGCGGTTCCTTTTTGTTCGACGGATCGGACAACTCAACGGGTCTCGTGACCGCAGCGTCACGCCGGGTGACGCTTTACGAGAGGATGGCGTCCCGCCGTACGGGGAAGCGCCGTCCGGCGACACCTCGGCTCACCCTTGCCGCGGTCTTGTCCGACCCGCCGGACGGGGGCTAGCGTCTCGCTACGTAGAAAGCGCTTGCCGTCACGCTCACCGGTGAGCGTACGCGGCGCCGGACGCGTACGGAGGGAACCGACGTGACACGCAAGACGGTGCGTATCGCCATGAACGGCGTCACGGGGCGCATGGGCCACCGCCAGCATCTGCTCCGCTCCATCCTGGCCATCCGCCGGCAGGGAGGCCTCGACCTGGGCGACGGCACGGTGCTGTGGCCCGAACCGGTCCTCGTCGGCCGCCGCGCGCATGCCCTCGACGCGCTCGCCCGGCAGTACGACCTCGAACACCGCTCGACGGACCTGGACACGGTCCTCGCCGATCCCGCCGTCGAGATCTACTTCGACGCCCAGGTCACCTCGGCCCGCGAGGAGTCGCTGCGGAAGGCGATCGCGGCGGGCAAGCACGTCTACACCGAGAAGCCGACGGCGACGGGCCTGGCGGGCGCCCTGGAACTGGCCCGCCTCGCCCACGAGAAGGGCATCCGGCACGGGGTCGTCCAGGACAAACTGTTCCTGCCCGGACTGCTCAAACTGAAGCGGCTCGTCGACGGGGGCTTCTTCGGCCGGATCCTGTCCGTCCGCGGCGAGTTCGGCTACTGGGTCTTCGAGGGCGACTGGCAGCCCGCCCAGCGCCCGTCCTGGAACTACCGTGCCGAGGACGGCGGAGGCATCGTCGTCGACATGTTCCCCCACTGGGAGTACGTGCTGCACGAGCTGTTCGGCCGGGTGCGGTCCGTACAGGCGCTCGCCACCACCCATGTCCCGCAGCGCTGGGACGAGCAGGGCAAGCCCTACGCCGCCACGGCCGACGACGCCGCCTACGGCATCTTCGAGCTGGAGGGCGGCGTGATCGCCCAGATCAACTCCTCCTGGGCCGTGCGCGTGGGCCGCGACGAACTCGTCGAGTTCCAGGTGGACGGCACCGAGGGGTCCGCCGTCGCCGGTCTGCGCAGGTGCCGCGTCCAGCACCGCTCGGCCACCCCCAAACCCGTCTGGAACCCGGACCTGCCCACCGGCGAGGCCTTCCGCGGCCAGTGGCAGGAGGTGCCGGACAACGCCGAGTTCGGCAACGGCTTCAAGGCGCAGTGGGAGCTGTTCCTCCGGCACGTGTACGCCGACGCGCCCTACCACCGGGACCTGCTGGCCGGTGCCCGCGGTGTGCAGCTCGCCGAACTCGGCTTGAAGTCCTCGGCCGAGGGCCGCCGTATCGACGTACCGGAGATCGCGCTGTGACCCTCCGACTGCCGGACGCCGAGGGCCGGTTGCGGAGCTACACACCGCGCCGGACGCCGCTCGCCCTCACCCCGGGCACGCCCTTCACCTCCCGTACGGTCTTCGCGGCGGCGCACGTCGTCGCCGACCCCTGCGCGGACGTGTCCCCCGATGCGCCCGCCGCCCTCGACTGGGACGCGACCCTCGCCTTCCGGCGCCATCTGTGGGCGCACGGCCTGGCGGTCGCCGAGGCCATGGACACCGCCCAGCGCGGGATGGGTCTGGACTGGGCGGGCGCGGCGGAACTGATCCGCAGGTCCGCCGCCGAGGCCAGGGCGGTCGGCGGCCGGATCGCCTGCGGCGTGGGCACCGACCAGCTGCACCCCACCGGGATCGGGTATCCCTACGGCCTCGACACGATCCGCGCCGCCTACGAGGAACAGCTCGCCGTGGTGGAGGGCTCGGGCGCCCAGGCGATCCTGATGGCCTCCCGTGCGCTGGCCGCGATCGCCCGGAGCCCCGACGACTATCTCGACGTCTACGGCCATCTGCTGCGCCAGGCCGCCGAACCGGTCGTCCTGCACTGGCTCGGCCCGATGTTCGACCCGGCCCTGGAAGGCTACTGGGGCAGCACCGACCTGGACGCGGCCACCCGTACCTTCCTGGACGTCGTCGCCGCGCACCCGGACAAGGTGGACGGCGTCAAGATCTCGCTGCTCGACGCCCGGCGCGAGGGCGAACTGCGTCGGCGGCTGCCCGACGGAGTGCGCTGCTACACCGGCGACGACTTCCACTACCCCGAGCTGATCGCCGGTGACGACCACGGTTTCAGCCATGCCCTGCTCGGCATCTTCGACCCGCTGGGCCCGCTCGCGGCCGAGGCGGTGCGGGTCCTGGACACGGGCGATGTGAAGGGGTTCCGGGAACTCCTCGATCCCACCGTGCGGTTGTCCCGCCATCTGTTCCGGGCGCCCACCCGCTTCTACAAGACAGGTGTGGTCCTGCTGGCCTGGCTCGCGGGCCACCAGGAGCACTTCGCGATGGTGGGCGGCCTGCAGTCGGCCCGTTCGCTGCCGCATCTCGCGACGGCGTACGAACACGCCGACGGCCTCGGCCTGTTCCCCGACCCGGAGCTGGCGGAGCGGCGGATGAGGACCCTGCTGACCCTGTACGGAGTGACTCCATGAGCGGCACGACCACGGCACCGGAGCGGTTCTCCGTCAACCAGATGACGGTACGTCAACTCGACCTGCCCGAACTGGTCGACGCCTGTCTCGCCCTGGGCGTGCGGGGTGTGGGCCTGTGGCGCGAACCCGTCCGGGCGCACGGCGTGGACGCCACGGCCCGGCTGGTACGCGAGGCGGGGCTGACGGTGACGACACTGTGCCGGGGCGGATTCCTCACGGCGACCGACCCGCACGAGCGGGCGCGCGCCCTGGACGACAACCGCCGCGCGGTCGACGAGGCGGCCACACTCGGCACGGACACGCTCGTGCTGGTGTCGGGCGGCCTGCCGGCCGGCTCCAAGGATCTGCGCGGCGCGCGCGAGCGGATCGCGGACGCGCTCGGGGAACTGGGCCCCTACGCGGCCGGGCGGGGGGTGCGTCTGGCGGTCGAACCGCTCCACCCGATGTACGCCGCCGACCGCTGTGTGGTCTCGACCCTGGCCCAGGCGCTGGACCTCGCCGAGCGGTTCCCGGCGGAGCAGGTCGGTGTCACCGTGGACACGTACCACATCTGGTGGGACGACACGGCTCCCGAGCAGATCGCCCGCGCGGGCGTCGGCGGCCGTCTCCACGCCTTCCAGCTCGCCGACTGGATCACCCCGCTGCCCGAGGGCGTCCTCAACGGCCGGGGCCCGCTCGGCGACGGCTCGGTCGATCTGCGGGAGTGGACGACCCAGGTGGAGGCCACGGGCTACACCGGTCCCATCGAGGTCGAGCTGTTCAACGACGAGCTGTGGGCGCGGGACGGCCGGGAGGTCCTCGCGGAGACGCTGGCGCGGTTCATGGAGCATGTGGTGCGGTGAGCTCGGAGCCGGCTCAGGGAGGGAGCAGGGTCCCGAGCGGGCCCAGATCAAGGTTGAGATCGGCGAGGGTGAGGCCGTACTGATCGCACAGCTCGGCCATCCGGTCGTGCAGCAGCATCAGGGTCAGCCCGAGCCGCTCCTCCTGCTCCTCGGTCAGTCCGCCCTCGTCCACGCGGCGCAGGGCCTGCCGCTCCATCAGCTGACGCAGTAGCTCCACCAGGGTCAGGACCAGTTTGACGAGGTCCCGCTCAACCGTGTCCGGGTCGCTGTGCAGACGGCGCGCGGCGTCCCGGCCGCGGCCGGACGGCGCCGGGGCCATCTCGTCCGGCCGGGCCGGCAGCACGGAGAACGCCCGGGTGGCGGCCTCGGCCACCTCCCGCAGACGGTCGGCGCCCGGGCCATCAGTCGGGTTCGTCACCGGGTGCGCCCCCTCCCTCGGGCGCCCGCTCCGACGGGAGGAGGCCCGCCCACCCCTCGCCCAACTCCTCGCGGACGGCGACCAGGACGGCACGCAGCGAGATCCGCACCAGGTCGATGTCGGCGATGGACAGCACGAGATCACCGGTGATCACCACGCCACCGCTCAGCAGCCGGTCCAGCAGATCGATCAGCGCGACCTGCGCCTGGCTGACCGGGCGGTCCGCGTACGGGTCGTGGCGGTAGTCGTACGTCTCGTCGGACCGGTTGTCGTAGGTGTCGCCGTACCAGTCGTCGTGGACGTGCCGCGTGTCGTACTCGCTCACCGCTGCCCGGCCCCTTCCTGCGCGTCGGGTGCCAGGGGTGCTGCGAAGGAGTACGGCGCCCAGGGCCCGGTGACGTCCACGCGCACCCCGGGCAGGTCGTCCGCCGCGTGCAGCATCCGGGTGCGGAACTCCTCGGAGAGCCGGCGCGGGACCAGATAGGCGTCGTTGGCGACGTTCTCACCCGCCACCCCCCGGGTCAGACCGCCCTGCTGCGGCCGGTGCCTGGTCCGCTCCACCGCCAGACCCCGGGCCTGCAACTCCGTTCGCCGTACGGCCTCCTCGGCCGTCCGCCACGCGTCCTCGCGCGCCTGCCGCTGGTGCCGGCGGCGGCGCAGATACGCACGTCCGGCATCCGCTCCGGCCTCCGCTCCGGCGGCGGCGCCGGTGTCGGCGGCGGGAGGCGGGGCGGACGGCGCGGACGGGGGCGGCACCTCGGCGTAGACCTTCACGCCCCACTCCACCTGGTCGGCGAGCCGGTCCAGCAGCGCCGCGAGGTCCGCCTCCCGGTCGTCGAGCATCTGCCGGACCCGCGCCTCGTCGAGGTACACGGTGGCCAGCCGCAACGGAAGGACCGTGGTGTGCGCGGCGAGGGCCTCGATGACGGAGTGATGCGCGCGGGCCGTCGCCTCCAGCCACTCCAGGTCCTCCAGGCCGGCCTTCAGGGCCGCTTCCGAGAACCCTTCCCGGGGCACCGCGCTGACCGCGGCGGCCACCGGACCCGAGCGGACCAGGGTGACGGGTGCGCCCGCCACGCCCCGGACACCGGTGAGCTCCGCGGCGGCGGACGACCCCACCACGGCGTATGCGTAGCACAGTCGATCGTCCACCGGTCTCAGCTCCGGTCCTTGTCCCTACGCGCCCTACGGGTGCCCTCGGCCGTACGGGCTCTGCGGGCGCCCTCGGCCGCGCGGTCGTCGTCCTCGGTCTTCCGCCGCTTGCGCCGGGGTTCCGCGGGCGGCTCCCGCTCGGCGTCCGGGGCCTCACGCGAGGGGCGGCGGGCCTCCGCGCTGTTCCCGGGCAACTCCGCCGGGGACTCGGCGATCCGCCGGCGCAGCGCCTCCACCTCGGTGCGCAGCCGCTCGTTCTGCTCCTCCAGACTGCGTCGGCCGTCCGCGCCGGAGGCGCGGGAGGACAGGGCGGGATCATGCTCCCACCAGTCGATGCCGATCTCCCTGGCCTTGTCGACGGAGGCCACCAGGAGCCGGAGTTTGATGGTGAGCAACTCGATGTCGAGCAGATTGATCTTGATGTCGCCGACGATGACGATGCCCTTGTCGAGCACGCGTTCAAGGATGTCGGCCAGGTTGGTGCTGGAGGACCCCTGACCGTACGGGTACAGGCCCCGGGACGGCGTGGGGACCGGCTCGGACTGGGTCACGGCACACTCGACCTCGATTCGCTGAGGCTCCGGCGTCGGCGACGCGGAAACCGGCGGGCTCGCGCACCTCGGCGCCCGGAACTAACCGCGACGCCGACGCCCTTGGGAGCCTTCTTCCTCCGTCTCGTCGTAGCGGTCCTCGTCCTCCTCCCGGTCGTCTTCGTCGGATTCCCCGGTGGCGTCGTCGTCCTCGTCCCCCTCGTCCTCTTCCTCCTCCTCGTCCTCGTCCTCTTCCTCCTCCTCGTCCTCGTAGCGCTCCTCGGGCTCCTCGCCCTCTTCCTCTTCTTCCTCTTCTTCCTCGTCCTCGGGGTAGCCCTCTTCTTCTTCCTCTCCCTCGTCGAGCGCCGCCTCGCGCTCCTCGGCCTCCTCGGCCTCCTCGTGCGTACGGACCACTTCCCCGTCGCGGATCTCGCCGCGCCAGGCGCCGCTGGCCTCGCCCCGGCTCATGATGAAGGCGCGGTAGAGCTTCAGATCGAGTCGCACCCGGCGGCCCTGGGCGCGCCACAGGCCGCCGGTCTTCTCGAAGAGGCCCTGGGGGTAGTACTGGATGACCAGCAGCACCTTGGTGAGGTTGTCCCCGAGCGGGTGGAAGGTGACGACGCCCTTGTGGGTGCCCTTGGGTCCCTCGGTGGTCCAGGCGATCCGCTCGTCGGGCACCTCTTCTGTGACGGTGCCCCGCCAGTGCCGCCGCGACTTGGCGATCTTCGCCTGCCAGTGGGTGGAGATCTCGTCGTCCTGCCGGACATCCTCGACGCCCTTGGCGAACCGGTTGAAATCCGTGAACTGCGTCCACTGGTTGTAGGCCTCGCGCACGGGCACGCCCACGTTGACGTCCTCGATGAAGGTCAGCGACTTGCCCTGGCCGTCGGGCTTGTTCTTGCGTCCTCCCCCTATCGCCTCCTTGGCCTTGTCCAGCAGTACGTCCTTGGCGTGGGACAGGATCCCGCCGTCGTGTCCGTCCGCTCCTTCGCCGCCGCCGAGCAGCCCGCCCCCGAGGAGCTTCTTGCCGCCCTTGAGGGCGAGGCCGGTCAGCATGCCCGGACCGATGTGCGTGTCGGCCAGCCGACGAGCGCCCTCACCCAGCCGCTCGCCCACGTTCCCGATCGTCACCTCGAACCGGGTCTGCAGATACTCCTCCAGCTCCTGCATCAGCCGGTCCGTGGCGGGGTTCTGCTTCGCCTGCTCACGGACCTTGGAGAGGGCGCCATCAACCATCGTCCGGCCTCCTCGATCGTGCGGAACCGCTCTTCGCGCGGCTCTGGGCGGCCGGCGCCTTCTTGGCCGGCGCCTTCTTCGCCGGTGCCTTCTTCTTGCGTGCCTCGCTTCCCTGGCCGGGTGCGCGCGCCTGCGTCTTCTTCTGGCGCGCCGCGCTCCGGCTCGCCTGGCTCTTGCGGGCCCCGGTGCGACGGCCCTCGCCCCGGTCTTCTCCGCGCTCGCCCTCGTCCTCCTCGCCGTTCTCGCCGTTCTCGCCGTCCTCGTCCCCGCCGTACGCCCGCTCCTTCAGCCCGGTGGTGCGGTCGTGCAGCGCGTCGGCCAGGCTCTCGGCCTTCGCCGACAACAGGGTGGTCGCCGCGGACTTGCCCGCGTCCGCCAGCTCGGTACGGACCTGCTCACTGATGTTCCCGACGAGCGGGGAGTCCTGGAGGAGCTTGCCCAGCTGGTCGGGCCTCACCCGGGACCCGGCCAGCATCGCACCGAGACTCATGGCGAGCTTGGCCTTCTTGGTCCGGCCCAGCAGATAGCCGGCGAGAACAGCCACCGCGATCTTGGGATTGATCATGATTCGTCTTCTCTCCTTGCCCAGGCGTCACGGCCCGTGTGTCACGGCCGGGGCACCACGCGCCGCGCGTCACGGCATGCGCTCACAGCCCGCTCTGTCCGCCGCGCCGCAGTTGGTAGGCCCTGATCTCCTCCAGGTGGTGCAGCAGTTCCTCCTCACGCCGCGCGAACTCCTCCTCGCCGATCCGGCCTTCGTTCCTCGCCCGCTCCAGCTGCACGAGTCCCTCCTGCACGGGCGCGGGGTCGTAGAACTCGTCCTCGGCGGTCCGCACCACCTTGTCGAGCACCCAGCCGATGCCCCGCACGGGGGCGAACGGCAGCGTCAGAATTCCGGTGACCAGTCCCACTGCGCCTCCTCGTGCCGTCTGGACAGGGCCCGGAGAAAGGGTCAGGTGAAGCTGTACGGCGGCAACGGCCCCCGCACCCGCACCTCGACGTCCTCGCCCAGGCGCTCGGCCAGTTCCTCGCCGGTCCGGGTGAACTCCTCGTCGCGCTCGTCCTCCACCAGGAAGGACGCGTTCACGAAGTACTGCTGGGACGGCGGGGCGACCTTCTCCGTCAGTGCGAGCGGCCGCAGGGCGGCGAGCACCTCGGCGGCCAGCGCCTCCTCGTGGCGCTGCACCTCCTGGGCCACCAGCTCGCCGAGGGCCAGCCGGTCCTGCTGCGTCCCGCCGCCCTCCCGGGTCGCCTCGTTCAGCGCGCGGGCCTGCTCGGACTCCTCCAGGACGGCGCGCAGCACCGCGTCCTCCTCCTTGAGGCCCTTGACATTGAACTCGGCCCGCCCGGCCAGCTCTTGGAGGCGCTGGGAGAACTGCTCGGCCCGTTCCTGAAGCACCGCGCGCACCGCGTCCTCGTCCGGCGCGACGAATCCGAAGCTCAGCGGCAGAACGGTCCCCTCGGCCCACAGCCGTTCCTGGGCCTCGTGGTGCGCCTCCAGGTCCCGGCGCGCGACCGACAGGTCCTCCGGTGCCTCACTGACGACGGCGCACAGGGAGTCGACCCGTACCGTGTGCAGTTCGGCGGGCGACGCGCCCACGCCCTTGATGCCGTGCAGGTCCAGGGGATGCGAGTCGTCGGTGATCGCGTACACATACAGCGCCATCGGTGCGCTCACTCCTCCCGGTCCTTGGCGGAGCGGCGGTGCGAGCCGCGTTCGGCGCGCTCGGGCTCCCTCTCGCGCTTGTCGCCGCCTCGGCCCTGCAGCGATTCGGTGAACGCCTCGACCGCGCCGGTCAGTGCCCCCTTGCTCTTGCCGTGGGCACCGCCCTCGGTGATGCCCTCGACGAGGTCGGGCAGTTGTGCGGGTGCCTTGCGGCCCGACTCCAGATCCAGCCGGTTGCAGGCTTCCGCGAAGCGCAGATAGGTGTCGACGCTGGCCACGACCACACGGGCATCGACCTTGAGGATCTCGATGCCCACCAGGGAAACCCGGGCGAACACGTCGATGACCAGCCCCCGGTCGAGAACGAGTTCCAGCACGTCGTACAGGGTCCCGCCGCCCCCGCCGCCGCCCCCGGCGACGGCGCCACCGCCGCCTCCTGGCACCACAGTCACGATTTCTTCCCCTCGTAGACCTCACGCAGGGGTGCCGCCTTGCTGCCCTAGCGGCCCTCTCTGTCGACCTGTGCGCGGGTGTAGCGGCGTGCACGTTCGTACGCCATCAGCTGACCCGCGGGATCCAGAACGACCTTGTAGCTGGCCATCACACTGCTCGTGTCCGGGATGCGCTCCAGCTCGACGACCTCCACCAGGGCCTCCCAGCCGTCGGCCGTCGGCTTCAGCGCGGAGACGGACTGGGGCGCGCGCCCCAGCAGCTCGGACAGCTGCTGCGCCGCGTTCTTCATGGCCTGGGGGGCGGGCACGCGCCCGGGACCGGAGGCCTCCGGCTCCTGGGACGACTGCTCCCGCTTGCCGCCGGACGTCTTCCGCTCGGGAGAAGACGGCTTCCGTGACGCGGAAGATGCCTTCTTGCGCTCAGGGTCGTTCGTGATCATTCACCTTCTTGCCTTCTCCGTTCCATGATTGACCTACTTCGTACCGTATGCCAGTCGTATGTACATTTATTCGGGATCGCTGAGACGCGAAAGAATTTTCCGCTCCGGCCGTGCAACCCTTCCCGCACCCGGCATGTCGTAGTGGGCGTCAGAACTTCTGGAGGGGGATCCGGGGGGATCGCGGGGGTTCTGACGCGGAGGGGGAAGCCGAGGGGCCCGGTCTGTGGACCGGGCCCCTCGAAGTCCCTATGGCGTGGGTCAGAGGGTATGGATCAGAAGAAGACTCCGCAGCGCAGCAGCACGTTCGCGTACGGCCGGGCCTCGCCCGTGCGGACGACCAGACGGGCCTCGCGGGTCATCCGCTTCAGCTCCTCGTGCGGGACCAGCGCCAGCTGGGGGAAGTGCGCGTCCAGCAGCGCCGACGCCTCAGGGTTCGCGTCCCTTATCTCCCGCGCCGCCGTCGCACCCTCCACCACCAGCTCGTCCAGCAGACCGGCCAGGACCTCCGCGAAGGACGGGATTCCGGCGCGGAACGCCAGGTCGACCACCCGCGGGCCGTCCGGTATCGGCATGCCCGCGTCACACACCAGGACCCCGTCCCCGTGGCCCAGCTCGGCCAGCGCCCCGGAGAGATGACGGTTCAGGATTCCGGCCTTCTTCACAGCGCCTCGACCTCCTCGGCGGTGGGGTACGACTCCTGGGCGCCGGGGCGGGTGACCGCCACCGCGCCCACCCGTGCCGCGTAGGCCGCCGCGTCCGGCAGCGACGAGCCCGTGCCCAGCCGCCAGGCCAGCGCCGCCGTGAACGCGTCGCCCGCACCGGTGGTGTCCACCGCCTCCACCTTCACCGAGGGGACCCGGGTCATGGACTCGGCGGTCGCCGCCAGCGCGCCCCGCGCGCCGAGGGTCACCACGACCGACCGCGGGCCGAGCGCCAGCAGCGCGGCGGCCCAGTCCTCGGGCGAGCCGTCCAGCTCCGCGCCCGTGATGACCCGTGCCTCGTGCTCGTTCACGATCAGCGGGTCACAGGCCGCCAGCACCTCGGCGGGCAGCGGCCGGGGCGGCGAGGGGTTCAGTACGAACCGGGTGCCGGACGGCAGAGTCCGTACGACCTCCACGACCGTCTCCAACGGGATCTCCAGCTGCGCCGAGACCACACGGGAGGCGGACAGCAGCTTCCCGGCGGCCTGTACGTCCTCGGGCGCGAGTCTCCCGTTGGCTCCGGGGGAGACCACGATGCTGTTGTCCCCGGACGGGTCCACCGTGATGAGCGCGACGCCGGTGGGCGCCCCGCCGACCAGGACCCCCTCGGTGTCGACGCCGGCCGCGCGCTGCGACTGGAGCAGCAGCCGGCCGTGCGCGTCGTCGCCGACCCGGGCCAGCAGCGCCGTACGGGCGCCGAGACGGGCGGCGGCGACCGCCTGGTTCGCCCCCTTGCCGCCCGGGTGGACGACCAGGTCGGAACCGAGCACCGTCTCTCCGGCCGCGGGCCGCCGCTCCACCCCGATCACCAGATCGGCGTTGGCCGACCCGACGACCAGGAGGTCGTAGTCGTACATGAACTGTCTCCCAACGGATCCCCGTGGATCCACTACAGCGGTGAAACCAGTGCCACGGCCGCGGGCCGCGCGCACTGCGCGGGCCCGCCGCCGTGGCGACCGGCTGGGGCGGGGGTCAGCCCGTGAACCCCGCCACGTTGTCCTTCGTGACCACCTTCACCGGAACCTTGACGGTTTCCTCGACCTTCTTGCCCTGGATGGCCCGCAGCGCGTTGTCGACCGCGATCCGGCCCAGCTGCGAGGGCTGTTGTGCCACCGACGCGTACAGCGAGCCCGCCTTGACCGCGGCCAGACCGTCGGGTTCGCCGTCGAAGCCGACGACCTGGACGGACGTGCCGGCCTTGGCGCCGAGCGCCTTGATCGCACCGAGCGCCATCTCGTCGTTCTCGGCGAAGACGCCCTGGATGTCGGGGTGGGCCTGGAGCAGGTTCGTCATCACGTCGAGACCCTTGGTGCGGTCGAAGTCCGCGGGCTGCTCGGCGACGACCTGGATCCCGGGGTAGGCCTTCAGTCCCTCCTCGAAGCCCGTGCCGCGCTCACGGCTCGCGGACGTGCCGGCCAGACCCTGCAGGATCACGATCTTGCCCTTGCCGCCCAGCTTCTCGGCCAGCGCCTGGGCGCCCAGCTTGCCGCCCTCGATGTTGTCGGAGGCGACCAGCGCGGCCGTCTTCGCCTTGTTGACGCCGCGGTCGACGCCCACCACAGGGACGCCCGCCTTGTTCGCGGCACGCACCGCCGGGCCCGCGGCATCCGAGTCGACCGGGTTGACGACGATCGCACCGAGACCCGAACTGGTGAAGTTCTGCAGCTGGTTGGCCTGCTGCGAGGCGTCGTTCTGCGCGTCCGTGACGGTCAGGTCGACGCCCTGCTTCTTCGCCTCCGCCTGCGCACCCTTCTTGATCTGCACGAAGAAGGGGTTGTTGAGGGTGGACAGCGACAGGCCCACCTTCGGCGTCGTGGAGGAGGAACCGCCGTGCAGGAACGACAGGGAGGCCACCACGACCACCGCGACCACGGCCGCGAGCAGATAGGTCACCGTCTGCCTGCCCTTGCCGGCGCCGCCCGGGGCTCCGGCGGCCACCGGGGTGGCCCCGGCCTTGCGGCGCACCGTGTCGAGCAGCACCGCCAGGGCGATCACGACACCGATGACGACCTGCTGCCAGAAGGCGGACACCGACAGGAGGTTGAGGCCGTTGCGCAGCACCGCCAGGATCAGCGCGCCGATCAGGGTGCCGGACGCCTTGCCGGTTCCGCCGGCGAGGGAGGCGCCGCCGATGACGACCGCGGCGATCGCGTCCAGCTCGTAGCCGTTGGCGGCCTGCGGCTGCGCGGAGGACAGCCGTGAGGCGAGCACGATGCCCGCGGCGGCGGCGAACAGGCCCGACAGCGCGTAGATCGCGAGCTTCTGCCTCTTCACCCGCAGACCCGACAGCCTTGCCGCTTCCTCGTTGCCGCCGATCGCGTACATGGAGCGGCCGATGTACGTACGGCCGAGGACGAAGGCGGTGATCAGCCCCATGACGACCATCACCAGCACCGGCACGGGCAGCCAGCCGCCCAGCGTGTCACCGAGGTGCGAGACCGAGGAGGGGAACGCGATCGGGGAGCCCTGCGAGATGACCAGCGACAGACCGCGGCCCACCGACAGCATGGCGAGCGTCGCGATGAACGGCGGGAGCTTGCCGTACGAGATCAGGACGCCGTTGACGAGACCGGCGGCGAGGCCGGTCGCGATCGCGAGGACGACCGCTATCACCACGGGGACGCCCGACGATGTGGCGCTCCAGGCGAGGACGGTGGCCGACAGCGCGGCGACCGAGCCGACCGACAGGTCGATGCCCGCCGAGACGATCACGAAGGTGGCGCCGAAGGCGAGGATCGCGGTGACGGCCGCCTGGACGCCGATGTTGAGGAGGTTGTCGGTCGTCAGGAAGTCGCCGGACAGCGCCGACATCACGATGACGAGGCCGATGAGCGCGGTGAGTGCGCCGTTGTCGAGCAGGAGGCGACGGATACCGCCGGCGCCACCGGCGCCCGCCCGGGTCTTGAGCGTGTCAGTGGCCACGGGAGGCCTCCGTTTCGTTCACAGTCGTGGTGGAGGTGGAGACGGCGAGCGCCATGACGGAGTCCTGGGTCGCCTCGTCGGCGGAGAGTTCGCCCGCGATCCGGCCCTGGGCCATCACTAGGACCCGGTCGCTCATCCCGAGCACCTCGGGCAGATCGCTGGAGATCATCAGGACCGCGGCGCCCGCGGCCGTGAGTTCGTTGATCAGCTGGTAGATCTCGACCTTGGCGCCGACATCGATGCCGCGCGTCGGCTCGTCGAGGATGAGCACCTTGGTGTCCGCCAGCAGCCACTTGCCGATGACGACCTTCTGCTGGTTGCCGCCGGAGAGGGTGCGCACCTGCTGGCCGAGTCCGGCCATCCGCACCCGGAGCCGGCCGGCGACCTCGGCCGCGGCGGCGTGCTGCCCCTTGCGGTCGACGATTCCGCCGTGGGTCGCCGCGCGCATGGTCACGAGGCCGAGGTTCTCCTCGATGGACGCGTCCAGGACGAGTCCCTGGCCCTTGCGGTCCTCGGGTACGAGCCCGATCCCGGCCTCCATCGCGGCGCTCACGTCGAAGCGGCGCACGGGCGCGCCGGCGACGTGCACGGCTCCGCTGTCGTAGGGGTCGGCGCCGAACACGGCCCGGACGACCTCCGTACGGCCGGCTCCCACGAGCCCCGCGATGCCGACGACCTCACCGGCCCGCACCTCGAAGGACACATCGTGGAAGACCCCGTCCCGGGTGAGCCCTTCGACGGTGAGCAACGCGGCCCCGGCGTCCGGCCGTTCGCGCGGGTACTGCTGCTCGATCGACCGTCCCACCATGAGGCGCACGAGTTCGTCCTCGGGCGTGGAGGCGGCCACCTGCCCGACGCTCTTGCCGTCGCGGATCACGGTGACCCGGTCCCCGAGCGCGGCGATCTCCTCCAGATGGTGGGTGATGAAGACGATGGCGACGCCGTCCTCGCGCAGCGTGCGCACGATGGCGAAGAGCTTCTCGATCTCTTCGGAGGTGAGCACGGCCGTCGGCTCGTCCATGATGAGCACGCGCGCGTTCAGGCTGAGGGCCTTGGCGATCTCGACCATCTGGAGCCGGGCGATGCCGAGTTCCCGCACGCGCGTCCTGGGCGACACCTGGACGCCGACGCGTTCGAGGAGTTCGGCCGCGTCGGCCTCCATCCTCTTGCGGTCGATCATGCCGAAGCGGCGCGGCTGCCGCCCGAGGAAGATGTTCTCGGCGACGGTCAGATCGGGAACGAGGTTGAACTCCTGGTAGATGGTGGCGATCCCGAGGCGCTCGGAGTCCTGCGCCCCGTGGATGCGCACCTCCTCGCCGCTGACCAGGATCCGCCCGTCGTCGGGGCGGTAGGCGCCGGAGAGCATCTTGATGAGGGTGCTCTTGCCCGCGCCGTTCTCACCGAGCAGCACATGCACCTCGCCCCGGCGCAGGTCGAAGTCGACGCCGTCGAGCGCGACCACGCCGGGGAAGGTCTTGCGTATGCCTTCGATGCGCAGCAACGCGTCCGGGTTGCTCACGGCATGCTCCTTTGCATGGGGGAGGGCTGCGCAGCGGGGGCCTGCGCAGAAGCCGGCTCGCCGCACGAGCGGCGTACGACGAGACGGGCGGGGAGGGTGACGGACTCGGGGGGCCGCCCCTCGATGCGGTCGACCAGCGCCCGTACGGCGGCACGTCCCAGCTCGCGGGTGGGCTGGGCGATCGCCGTGACCGGCGGATCGGTGTGCACGAACCACGGGATGTCGTCGAAGGCGGCGAGCGCGATGTCCTCGGGGACCCGCAGCCCGCGGTCCCGGATGGCGTCCAGCGCGCCGAGCGCCATCAGGTTGTCGGCGGCGAACACGACCTCGGGCGGCTCGGCCAGGTCGAGGAACCGCTCGGTGGCCCGCCGTCCGCTGTCGGCCTGGAAGTCGCCCTGGCCTATGTAGGCGTCGGGCAGGGGGAGGCCGTACTCGCCCAGGGCCTCGCGGAAGGCCTCGACGCGCTCGCTGCCGGTCGTGGTCGCCGCCGGTCCCGCGATGATCGCGAGCCGCCGGTGCCCGAGGGCGTGCAGATGGGCCACCAGGGCGTGCACGGCGGCGCGTCCGTCGGCGCGTACGACGGGGACGTCGACGCCCGCGATCCACCGGTCCACGAACACCATCGGGGTGCCGGCCTTCGCCGCGTCCAGCATGAGCGGGGAGCCGCCGCAGGTCGGGGAGACGAGCAGCCCGTCGATCCGCCGGTCCAGCAGGGTCCGCACATGGTGGTCCTGGAGCTCGGGCCGCTCGTCGGCGTTGCCGATGATCACGCTGTAGCCCAGGGCGCGGGCCTCCTCCTCGACGGAGCGCGCCAGATGCGTGAAGTAGGGGTTCAGCACGTCGCTGATGACCAGGCCGAGGGTGCGGGTCTGGTCGGTGCGCAGGGACCGGGCGACGGCGTTCGG
Source organism: Streptomyces sp. NPDC052036 (assembly GCF_040680495.1). Classification (NCBI taxonomy): domain Bacteria; kingdom Bacillati; phylum Actinomycetota; class Actinomycetes; order Kitasatosporales; family Streptomycetaceae; genus Streptomyces; species Streptomyces sp. NPDC052036. The sequence continues at coordinate 108,096 of NZ_JBFAWW010000008.1, forward strand.
GCGGTAGCCCAGCGCCTCGACGGCGGCCAGCACACGGCTGCGGGCGTCGGCGCTGACCGACGGGTGATCGTTCAGGACGCGGGACACCGTGGCGACGGAAACGCCCGCCGTCGCGGCGACGTCCTTGATGCTCGACATTGCCGGGACCACCTCCTTGTGAGTCCGTAAAGGCGTTTGAGCCAGTTGCGGCCGTTTTGCGATGTGGTGGAATCGTTTACAACGACCGGCACGGAGGATTGGAATCGATTACACGGGGGTTAATCAAGGGGTGGAGGGGCCCCGAGACCGGATTGTGATCCTGGGGAGATCGCAGGGGCGGGCGGCGGGCTCGGGCCCATGGGGTGCGGTCCCGCGGCCGCCCCACGCCTGCCCGCGGCAGGTTGACGAGTCGTCAGCCGCCGCCGGACGCGGGCGCCGAGGCCGCCGGCCCCGGTGGCTTGCGGCCGGCCGTCCCCGGTTGTCACACCCGGGCGGTAGCGTCGGATCATGACCACGGAGGCGAGTCGGGCAGGGCAGGCGGGCGGCGGGGAGCGGCACCTGGCCACGCTGGAGGGCGTGCTCGAGCGGATCACCTACGCCAACGAGGAGAACGGATACACGGTCGCCCGCGTGGACACCGGCCGCGGCGCCGGCGATCTGCTCACCGTCGTCGGCGCGCTGCTCGGCGCCCAGGTCGGGGAGTCGCTCAGGATGGAGGGCCGCTGGGGATCGCATCCCCAGTACGGACGGCAGTTCACGGTGGAGAACTACACCACCGTCCTGCCGGCCACCGTCCAGGGCATCCGCCGCTATCTGGGCTCCGGCCTCGTCAAGGGCATCGGCCCCGTCTTCGCCGACCGCATCACCCAGCACTTCGGCCTCGACACCCTGAGGATCATCGAGGAGGAGCCCGAGCGGCTCATCGAGGTCCCCGGACTCGGGCCCAAGCGGACCAGGAGGATCGCCGACGCCTGGGAGGAGCAGAAGGCGATCAAGGAGGTCATGCTCTTCCTGCAGACCGTCGAGGTGTCCACGTCCATCGCCGTACGGATCTACAAGAAGTACGGCGACGCCTCGATCTCCGTCGTCAGGAACCAGCCCTACCGCCTGGCCGCCGACGTCTGGGGTATCGGCTTCCTCACCGCCGACCGCATCGCCCAGTCCGTCGGCATCCCGCACGACAGCCCCGAGCGCGTCAAGGCCGGCCTTCAGTACGCGCTGTCGCAGTCCGCCGACCAGGGCAACTGCTATCTCCCCGAGGAGCGGCTCATCGCGGACGCGGTCAAGCTGCTCCAGGTCGACACGGGGCTCGTCATCGAGTGCCTGGCCGAGCTGGCGGCGCCCCCGGAGGACGACTCCGACCCCGGTGTCGTCCGGGAGAAGGTGCCCGGGCCCGAGGGGGAGGGGCCCGTCACCGCCGTCTATCTGGTCCCCTTCCACCGCGCCGAACTCTCCCTGTCCGCACAGCTGTTGCGCCTCCTGCGGACCGACGAGGACCGGATGCCCGCCTTCCGTGACGTGGCGTGGGACAAGGCGCTCGGCTGGCTCAAGGAGCGCACGGGAGTCGATCTCGCCCCCGAGCAGGAGGAGGCCGTACGGCTGGCGCTGACCCGGAAGGTCGCCGTCCTCACCGGCGGCCCCGGCTGCGGCAAGTCCTTCACGGTGCGGTCCATCGTGGAGCTGGCCCGGGCCAAGCGGGCCAAGGTCGTGCTGGCGGCGCCCACCGGACGGGCGGCCAAACGCCTGTCCGAGCTGACCGGCGCCGAGGCCTCCACGGTCCACCGGCTGCTGGAACTGAAGCCCGGCGGCGACGCGGCGTACGACAGGGACCGCCCGCTCGACGCCGACCTGGTCGTCGTCGACGAGGCGTCCATGCTCGATCTGCTGCTCGCCAACAAGCTGGTCAAGGCCGTGCCGCCGGGCGCCCATCTGCTCTTCGTCGGCGATGTCGACCAGTTGCCGAGCGTCGGCGCCGGAGAGGTGCTGAGGGATCTCCTCGCCGACGGGAGCCCCCTGCCCGCGGTCCGGCTCACCCGGGTCTTCCGCCAGGCCCAGCAGTCCGGCGTCGTCACCAACGCGCACCGCATCAACGCCGGGCAGCACCCGCTCACCGACGGCCTGAAGGACTTCTTCCTGTTCGTCGAGGACGACACCGAGGAGGCCGGCCGGCTCACCGTTGACGTGGCGGCACGGCGGATCCCGGCCCGGTTCGGCCTCGATCCGCGCCGGGACGTACAGGTGCTCGCCCCGATGCACCGGGGCCCCGCAGGCGCGGGCACCCTCAACGGCCTGCTCCAGCAGGTCATCACCCCGGGCCGCCCCGATCTGCCCGAGAAGCGGTTCGGCGGCCGTGTGTTCCGCGTCGGGGACAAGGTCACCCAGATCCGTAACAATTACGAAAAAGGGGAGAACGGGGTCTTCAACGGCACGGTGGGCGTGGTCACCTCGCTCGACCCGGTCGACCAGCGCCTGACGGTGCTGACGGACGAGGACGAGGAGATCCCCTACGAGTTCGACGAACTGGACGAGCTGGCCCACGCGTACGCGGTGACCATCCACCGCTCCCAGGGCAGCGAGTATCCGGCCGTGGTGGTCCCGGTCACCACCGGAGCCTGGATGATGCTCCAGCGGAACCTGCTCTACACGGCGGTCACCCGCGCCAAGAAGCTGGTCGTCCTCGTCGGTTCCCGTAAGGCGATCGGTCAGGCGGTGCGCACGGTCTCGGCGGGCCGGCGGTGCACGGCCCTGGACTTCCGGCTGTCCCCGGGGCCCCTCGACAGCTGACCTCCGCCCCACTGGCCCGTTCTCGAAAAAAATGATCGATCAAACGAGTCGCGAAGGTCACAGAGCACTTCCGGAACCGGTTCCCGGGGGGCAGGATGAGCAGGTTGACGGCACTCAGTGCCGCCGATGAGCCCAATGGTCGACCCCGAGTGCACTCTCCTGCGCCAAATGGGGGATGGTAGAGACAGTCAGGGCACCTCGAAGATGAGGCACTACGTCGGTGAGGGAAGACGTGAGCGACAACTCTGTAGTACTGCGGTACGACGGCGGCGAGTACACCTACCCGGTGGTCGACAGCACCGTCGGCGACAAGGGCTTCGACATCGGGAAGCTCCGCGCCCAGACCGGTCTGGTCACTCTGGACAGCGGTTACGGCAACACCGCCGCCTATAAATCCGCCATCACCTATCTGGACGGCGAGCAGGGCATCCTGCGGTACCGCGGCTACCCGATCGAGCAGCTGGCAGAGCGCTCCACCTTCCTGGAGGTCGCCTACCTGCTGATCAACGGCGAGCTGCCGACCGTCGACGAGCTCTCCACTTTCAAGAACGACATCACGCAGCACACCCTGCTGCACGAGGATGTCAAGAACTTCTACACGGGCTTCCCGCGCGACGCGCATCCGATGGCGATGCTGTCCTCGGTGGTCTCCGCGCTGTCCACCTTCTACCAGGACAGCCACAACCCCTTCGACGAGAAGCAGCGCAACCTCTCCACGATCCGTCTGCTCGCCAAGCTTCCGACGATCGCCGCGTACGCCTACAAGAAGTCGATCGGCCACCCGTTCGTCTACCCGCGCAACGACCTGGGCTACGTCGAGAACTTCCTGCGGATGACGTTCTCCGTGCCGGCGCAGGAGTACGACCTGGACCCGGTCGTCGTCTCCGCCCTGGACAAGCTGCTGATCCTGCACGCCGACCACGAGCAGAACTGCTCGACCTCGACCGTGCGTCTGGTGGGCTCGTCGCAGGCCAACATGTTCGCCTCGATCTCGGCCGGCATCAACGCGCTGTGGGGCCCGCTGCACGGCGGCGCCAACCAGTCCGTCCTGGAGATGCTCGAGGGCATCCGTGACTCCGGCAACGATGTCGACACCTTCATCCGCAAGGTGAAGAACAAGGAGGAGGGCGTCCGCCTGATGGGCTTCGGCCACCGGGTCTACAAGAACTTCGACCCGCGCGCCCGCATCATCAAGGCCGCCGCGCACGACGTGCTCTCCGCCCTGGGCAAGGACGACGAGCTCCTCGACATCGCCCTCAAGCTGGAGGAGCACGCGCTGTCCGACGACTACTTCGTTGAGCGCAAGCTCTACCCGAACGTCGACTTCTACACCGGTCTGATCTACCGCGCGATGGGCTTCCCGACCGAGATGTTCACGGTCCTGTTCGCCCTCGGCCGTCTGCCGGGCTGGATCGCCCAGTGGACCGAGATGATCAAGGAGCCGGGCTCCCGCATCGGCCGCCCGCGCCAGATCTACACGGGTGTGGTGGAGCGCGACTTCACTCCGGTCGAGGGGCGCTGAGCACGCCTCACGGCAGCTTGACCGGCAGGTGAGCCGAAGGGGCGCTCAGGCGCCCCGGAGGCGAACCCGCCACGAAAGAGCACGAAAAAGGAGAAGGCGCCCCGGCGACGGTCCCCCCACGGGCCGACGCACGAGGCGCCTTCCCATGTCCCGGTGCGGATTCCCCCCACGGGATCCGGCCGGGCGTCTGCGGGACAGCGCCTGAATCGCTGCGAGTAAAACGAGCAGAACTCGGCGTACCACTGCGATGCGGTCTGCCGGGACCCGTACCGACGGGAGGGCCGCTCAAAGCTCCCCGGTGTACGTGCCCCGGCAACGCAGTTTCCCGGGAACGTCCCCCAAGACATCCCCAGATGTCAGTCGCGCCCCCCAAGACGCTTCTGACATCGCCAACTTAGACCCACGAACCCTTCCGTTGGTTACGTTCACATCACTGTGATCTGCGTCTCTTGCGTATGTCCTGAAAATACGCAAGAGGCCCGATACGGGGATCGAGGCCCCAGCGTAAGGATGATGCGCGAGCCTTGTGAAGAGCTTATGTGAGGCATGCGTCGGACTCTAGAGGCACTCTCACCCTTGCGTCATGAGAATGCCCGGAGCCGCAGGCTGTTCGTGACCACGAAGACCGACGAGAAGGCCATCGCCGCACCCGCGATCATGGGGTTGAGCAGCCCGGCGGCGGCCAGCGGCAGTGCTGCCACGTTGTAGCCGAACGCCCACACCAGGTTTCCCTTGATCGTGCCGAGGGTCCGCCGGGACAGCCGGATCGCGTCCCCGGCCACCCGCAGATCCCCGCGCACCAGCGTCAGATCGCTCGCCTCGATCGCCGCGTCCGTACCGGTGCCCATGGCCAGCCCCAGATCGGCGGTGGCGAGCGCGGCCGCGTCGTTGACGCCGTCGCCGACCATGGCGACGGTCCGCCCCTCGCCCTGCAGCCGCCGGACGACGTCGACCTTGTCCTGCGGCAACACCTCGGCGATCACATCGCCGGAGTCGATACCGACGGCGCGCGCCACGGCCTCGGCCACCGCCCGGTTGTCCCCGGTCAGCAGGACCGGCCGCAGCCCCAGGGCGCGCAGCTCCCGTATCGCCTCGGCGCTGGTCTCCTTGATCGTGTCGGCGACGGTGAGAACACCGAGGGCCACTCCGTCCCGGGCGACCACGACGGCCGTGCGTCCCTCCGCCTCGGCCGTGTCCTTCGCGCGGGCCACCGCCTCCGGCAGCGCGTCCGGGAACCGGCCCACCGTGACCTCGTGGCCCTCGACCCGTCCGCGCACCCCGAGACCGGGCACGTTCTCGAAGTGCTCCGGCACCGGGAGGGCGCCGGTGCGCTCCTGGGCGCCCGCCGCGACGGCCCGGGCGATCGGGTGCTCGGAGGCGTGTTCCAGGGCTCCTGCGAGCCGCAGAACCTCCTTCTCGTCGGCCTCTTCGACGACGTACACGTCCTGGAGGGCCATCCGGCCGGTGGTGACCGTTCCGGTCTTGTCCAGGACCACGGTGTCGACGCGGCGCGTGGACTCCAGCACCTCGGGGCCCTTGATGAGGATGCCGAGCTGGGCGCCGCGGCCCGTACCCACCATCAGCGCCGTCGGGGTGGCGAGGCCCAGGGCGCAGGGGCAGGCGATGATCAGCACCGCGACGGCCGCGGTGAAGGCGGCGACCGTGTCGCCCGTGACGCCCAGCCACACCCCGAAGGTGCCGAGCGCGATCAGCAGCACGACGGGCACGAAGATCCCGGAGACACGATCGGCGAGGCGCTGCACCTCGGCCTTGCCGTTCTGCGCGTCCTCGACGAGGCGCGCCATCCGCGCGAGCTGGGTGTCGGCGCCCACCCGGGTCGCCTCCACCACCAGCCGGCCCCCGGCGTTCACGGTCGCGCCGGTCACGGCGTCCCCGACGGCCACGTCGACCGGCACCGACTCGCCGGTGAGCATCGACGCGTCGACGGCGGAGGCGCCCTCGACGACGGTCCCGTCCGTGGCGATCTTCTCCCCGGGCCGTACGACGAACCGGTCGCCGACGGCCAGCCGCGCCACCGGGATGCGTACCTCCCGGCCGTCCCGCAGCACCGCCACGTCCTTGGCGCCCAGTTCCAGCAGCGCCTTCAGGGCCGCACCCGCGCGCCGCTTGGAGCGGGCCTCCAGATACCGGCCGAGCAGGATGAACGCGACGACCCCCGCGGCCACTTCCAGATAGATGGCCTCTGATCCGTCCGTACGGGAGACGGTGAGATCGAAGCCGTGGCGCATGCCCGGCATCCCGGCGTCCCCCCAGAACAGCGCCCACAGCGACCAGCCGAAGGCGGCCAGCGTGCCTACCGAGACGAGGGTGTCCATGGTGGCGGCGCCGTGCCGGGCGTTGGTGAACGCCGCCCGGTGGAAGGGCAGCCCGCCCCAGACCACGACGGGCGCGGCGAGGGTCAGCGAGAGCCACTGCCAGTTGTCGAACTGCAGGGCCGGGACCATCGACATCAGGACCACGGGCAGGGCGAGCACGGCGGAGACGGTCAGCCGTGTGCGCAGCGCCGCCGTCTCGGGGTCGTCCTCGGGGGCCCCGGCCCCCTGCGGTCCGGGTTCCTCGGGCCGTGGCGGCGGGGGTGCCTCGGCCGTGTAGCCGGTCTTCACCACGGTGGCGATCAGGTCGGCGACCTCGATGCCGTCGGCGTAGGAGACCTTCGCCTTCTCCGTCGCGTAGTTCACCGTGGCGCTGACGCCGTCCAGGCGGTTGAGCTTCTTCTCCACGCGGGCCGCGCACGAGGCGCAGGTCATGCCGCCGATCGTCAGCTCGACCTCGGAGTGCGCGGCAGGGTCTATCGGGGCTGGTGCTGCGGTAGTGGTCATGTCCGGACTCCAGAAGGGGGACCGGGACGTACGGAGCCGGTATCAGTCGGTCGGTACGGCCCGGTGCGGAGATCGGGGAGGGGTGGATCAGGCCTTGCCGACGAGCTCGAAGCCCGCCTCGTCGACCGCGGCGCGCACGGCCTCGTCGTCGAGGGGTGCGGCGGAGATCACCGTGACCTCGCCGGTGGACGCGACGGCCGTCACCGAGCTGACCCCGGCGATGCCGGAGATCTCACCGGAGACGGAACCCTCGCAGTGTCCGCAGCTCATCCCGCTCACCCGGTAGACGGTCGTCACGGAGGCGGAGATGTCGGTCTGCGCGGTCATGTCGTTACTCCTTGGGAGACGTGTGGGGCCTACGTGCTTCAGATTATACCCCTAGGGGGTATGCCCCCAAGGGGTTCCTCGCAGGGGCCGGGCGGTGGGACGCCTTGGGGGACATGATCGGGCCGGGATCCGCCACCAGCAGGGCGGACCGCACGGTGGCGGCGACCGGTGCGCCCGTCCGGCGGAACGCCCGGCGAAACGGCGTCCGGTGACCGTTCCTCGGCCCGCGTCCCCCTCCTCGGCTAGCGTTCCGCCGGAGAGGCGCCCCCGGGGCCGCCCGGGAGCGCGGGACGAGGGCGGAGGGTGCGGTCGTATGCGTGCGGTGGTGTTCGAGCGGTACGGGGAGCCGGCCGAGGTGCGCGAGGTGCAGGATCCGGAGCCTTCGGAGCACGGGGTGGTGGTACGGGTCGAGGCGACGGGCCTGTGCCGCAGCGACTGGCACGGCTGGATGGGGCACGACCCGGACATCGCGCTCCCGCATGTGCCCGGGCACGAACTCGCCGGCGTCGTCGAGGCGGCGGGTTCCCGGGTGACCCGCTGGCGCCCCGGCGACCGGGTCACGGTCCCGTTCATCTGTGCCTGCGGCGGCTGTCCGTCCTGTGCGGCGGGCGACCAGCAGGTGTGCGAGCGCCAGACCCAGCCGGGGTTCACCCACTGGGGATCCTTCGCCCAGTACGTGGCCCTGGAGCACGCGGACGTGAATCTGGTCGCGGTGCCGAAGGAACTGTCGTTCCGGACGGCCGCGGCACTCGGGTGCCGGTTCGCCACGGCGTTCCGCGCGGTCGTGGGGCAGGGCCGGACGGCGGCGGGGGAGTGGGTCGCCGTGCACGGCTGCGGGGGCGTCGGCCTGTCCGCGGTGATGATCGCGGCGGCCGCGGGGGCGAGGGTCGTGGCCGTCGACGTGTCGCCCCGGGCCCTGGAACTGGCACGGCAGTTCGGGGCGGCGGAGTGCGTGGACGCGACACGCACCGAGGACACGGCGGAAGCGGTCCGGGAACTGACGGACGGCGGCGCCCATGTCTCCCTCGACGCGCTCGGCTCCCCGGCCACCTGTGCGGCATCGGTGAACGGCCTGCGCCGCCGCGGCCGTCATGTCCAGGTCGGCCTGCTGCCGTCGCCCGCCGGCACCACCCCGGTCCCCATGGCCCGGGCGATCGCCCTCGAACTGGAGCTGCTCGGCAGCCACGGCATGGCGGCCCACGCCTATCCGCCTCTGCTGGAGCTGGTCCGCTCGGGCGTCCTGCGCCCCGACCTCCTGGTCACCTCGGCGATCTTGCTGGAGGCGTCCCCGGCGGCCCTGGCCGCCATGGGGACGGCCCCGGGCAGCGGAGTGACCGTCATCGAACCGTGGGCCTGACGCTCCCCCGTGAGCGGCCCGCCCCTCGGCCGGGGACGGGCCGCTCACGGGGAAGGAGGGGTCAGGGCTCCCCGCGGCCGCGGTTGCCGGGCCGGGCGGCGACCCAGGCCCGGACCGTGTCGGCGTACCAGTAGGGTTTTCCGCCCTCCACATGGTCGGGCGGGGGAAGCAGCCCGTGTTTGCGGTACGACCTCACGGTGTCCGGCTGCACCCGGATGTGCGCGGCGATCTCCTTGTACGACCAGAGGTGGCGGTCGGCCATCAATAGCACCTCCCCGCGCGCGCCGCGGTGACGACCGGGGGAGGCCGACGGGGGAGCCGGGCGCTGCGCTGGTGATCACGAACCTGTGCTCCGTCAACGACGGGGGGTCCGAGGCGGGCAGGGCCTGTGAACGGGGTGTGACAGAACAGCGGTCCGCGCGGGACATGTGTGACGCGCCGGAGTTCTTTGTGACACGGCTGACGAACGGGGCCGGTGTGCCGCGTTCCGGGGACGGCGAACGGCCCGGGGGCGGCACCCCTGTCACGGGTGCCGCCCCCGGGCCGTGGACTGCGGAGGACGGGGTGCGGGTGCCGGACGCGGACGCCCGGCACCCGTCGTGCTAGAAGCGGGACGCGACGCGGCCCCGCCGGTACAGGACGAGCCCGCCGGCCAGCATCGCGACGCTGACGGCCGAGGCCGCGATCACGCCTTCGCTGCCGGTCTGGGCCAGGGCCGGCGCCGGGTGCGCGGCGGTGACGGGCGTGCCGGCCGGAGTGACGCCCGGCGCCTGCGGCTCGTGGGGCGTCGTCATCTGCGGCGGCGTCTGCGGGTTCTGCGGAACCGTCTGCGGCGGCGTCTGCGGGTTCTGCGGAACCGTCTGCGGCGGCGTCTGCGGGTTCTGCGGCGGCATCTGCGGCGGCGTCTGCGGGTTCTGCGGCGGCGTCTGCGGCGGCGTCTGCGGGTTCTGCGGAGGCGTCTGCGTACCGTGGTCGCCCGGACCGCCGTTCGAGGTCTGGCCCGAGCCGGTGTCGGGGCCGCACGAGTTGCCGGTGACCTCGTTCAACAGGCCGCCCACGTTGACGCCGTTGCCGCAGGCGTTGACCGGGACGTGCACCGGGACCTGGACGTTGTTGCCCGAGCCGATACCGGGCGAGCCGCTCGTGCTGCCCGTGGCGTGCGCGCCCGTGGAGGAGGCTCCGGTGTCGGAGGCCTCGCCGCAGGAGTTGCCGGACGCCTGGTTCAACAGAGCGGCCACGTTGACGCCGTTGCCGCAGGCGTTGACCGGGACGTGCACCGGGACCTGGACGTTGTTGCCCGAGCCGATACCGGGCGAATCGCTCGTGGCGCCGGTGGCGTGCGCGCCCGTGGAGGAGGCCGGCCCGCCGGAGGCGTGGCCGCAGGCGTTGCCGAACGCGGGGTTCAACGCGGCGATCACGTTGACCGTGTTACCGCAGACGTTGACCGGGACGTGCACCGGGACCTGGAGGCTGTTGCCGGAGGCGACGCCGGGCGATCCGTTCGCAGTGCCGTCGGCGTGCGAGTCCGCGTACACCGGGTTGCCGCACAGGGACAGAATGCCCGTCGCGGCGGCTGCCGCGACCATTCCCCTGCTCAGGGTCTGTCGCAATCTCGTTGTCTTCCTGCTGGTAGAAGTGGGTGAAGTGGGAAGGCCGGCCCTGGAACCGGGAAGAGGAGTCCAAGGCCGGCCGAGACACAGCCGGGCAGCTGATGCATGACGACGTCAGCCGTCGGCGGCCATGGCGTCAGGTGGTCGCGCAGGCGTTGTTGGCGGCCGGGTTGAGCAGCCCGAGGACGCTGGCGGTGTTGCCGCAGGCGTTCACCGGAATGTCCACGGGGACCTGGATGACGTTGCCGGAGGCGATGCCCGGGGAGCCGGTCGAGGAACCCTCGGCACCCGAGTCGGCCATGGCCGGAGCGGCCATGCCGAGCGCCATGATGGCGCCGGCGACAACGGCCGCGCTCTTCTTGTGCTTCACGTATTTTCCCTTCTTTGCGGTCGTGCCCCTGTGACGGCCGAAACCGAGCGAGCACAGCTTGAACGGCTCGCCGCACGACCTGCAGTCTGTGAAACGAGGAATAGACGACCGAAGCAACTCCCGATCGGAGGGCGCCGGGCAATTCACCCGAATGCCATCGTCGAATTCACACCCAAGGCGAATACCGGGTATTGACGCGGGGTACTCAGCCGGCGCTCGCGCGACCGCCCGTCAGAAAGGGCGTGCCTTGGGTGGAAACCGGTACGGCACTGACCACCGAACCGGTGTCGGTCCGCGTCGGCAGACCGGCCCCCAGTCGGTCCAAGGAGCCCTGCACCAGGGAGGATTGGGGACTCGTGCCGTCCCCGGTCGCCTGGTCGGTGAGCGCGCCCTGGACGGTGGCCGAGTCGACGGCCGGGGCGGCTGCCGCCCCGGCGGGCGTGGTGCGCCCGTCGTCGCCGAGGGCAAGCGCCCCAGGTGCGGCCACCGCCGTGGCACCGAGGACGGAAGCGACGACCGCTGCCACGGCCATTGCCTGCTTGAGCATTTTCTCGCGTTCCTTTCCTGGCAGAGACATGTGTTCTGCTCTGCCACCAACCAGGTGTGTCGCCGATGGTTTCGGCGATTCACCCGGTCGGCCGTTCGGGGAACGGCAATTGCGCTCGCAGTGGCCCGGGCGGTTGCCCCGGCGCGGCCCGGCCGCTCAGTTCTCGTACAGTTCCTCGATCTCCCGTGCGAACGCCGTCGTCACCGCCTGGCGCCTGATCTTCAGGGACGGCGTGAGCAGCCCGTTCTCCTCGCTGAACTCGCCCTCGACCAGCCTGAATCTGCGGATGGACTCGGCCCGGGAGACCGCCTGGTTCGCATGGTCGACGGCCTTCTGGACGTCCGCGCGGATCCGGGGGTCACGGACGACCTCCGACAGCGGGGTGTCCGCGGGCAGCCCCCGTACGGCGAGCCAGTGGGCGACCGCCTCGGGATCCAGTGTGATGAGGGCGGCGACATACGGGCGGTTGTCGCCGACGACGATGCACTGGCCGACGGGCGAACGGCTGCGCAGCCGGTCCTCCAGCACGGACGGGGAGACGTTCTTGCCACCCGTGGTGATGAGGATGTCCTTCTTGCGTCCGGTGATGGTGAGATAGCCGTCCTGGTCGAGGGCGCCGAGATCACCCGTGGCGAACCACTCCCCGGCGAGCACGGCGTCCGTGGCGGCCGGATTGTTCCAGTACCCGCCGAAGACCAGTCCTCCCTTGATCAGGACCTCCCCGTCGTCGGCTATGCGGACGGCCGCGCCCGGGACCGGGAGGCCGACCGTGCCGGGGCGGGGGCCGAGGGGCGGGACGAGGGTGGCGGCCGCGGTCGTCTCGGTGAGTCCGTAGCCCTCGTAGACGACGATCCCGGCCGTGTAGAAGAACAGGCTGAGGTCGCGGTCGAGCGGGGAGCCGCCGCTGATGGCGTAGCGCATCCGGCCGCCCAGTTCCTTGCGGACGCGCCGGTACACCAGCAGGTCGTACAGCGCCCACGCCGCGTACAGGCCGGGACCGGGTCCCTTGCCGGTGCCCAGGAACCTGTTCAGATGCGCCTCGCCGAAGCGGACCGCGACCCGGTCGGCGCGGTCGAAGGACGCGCCGCGGCCGATCCTCTCGGCGGTGGCCCGCCCGGTGTCGTGGATCTTCTCGAAGAGATACGGCACGCCGACCAGGAACGTGGGCCGGAACGACCGCAGCGCCGGCCGGAGTTCGTCGGGCCTGACGCTCGGGAAGTGGCCCACCTCGATGCGGGCCAGCAGACAGGCGATCTGCAGGGTGCGGCCCAGGATGTGGGCGAGGGGCAAAAACAGCAGGGTCGAGGCGTCCTGGCCGGTGACCTCCTTGAAGACCGGATGCAGCAGTTCGACCGTGTTGGCGGCCTCCGCGTGCAGGTTGGCGTGGGTGAGGACACAGCCCTTGGGCGCTCCGGTGGTCCCGGAGGTGTAGCAGATCGTCGCGGGTGTGTCCGGGGTGAGTGCGCCACGGCGCTTGGCGACCTCCTCGCCGGGGACGTCCCGGCCCTGTTCGGGGAGCCCGCCGAGGGCGTCCGCGTCCAGGCACCACACCCGCGGGGGCTCGGGGTGGCGGGCCGTCGCCGCGGCGACCGTGGCCGCGTTCCGGGCGGTCTCCACGACCACCAGGCGGACCCCGGCGTCCCGCACGATCCACTCGACCTGCTCGGCGGACGAGGTGGGATAGACGGGAACCGTCTGGCCGCCCGCCGCCCAGATCGCGAAGTCGAGGACCGCCCACTCGTAGCGGGTACGGGACATCACCGCGACCCGGCCGCCCGGCTCCAGACCCGCCGCGATCAGCCCCTTGGCGGTGGCGGTGACATCTGCGGCGAAGTCGCCGGCGGTCACCGGCCGCCAGCCGGTGCCCTCCTGACGGCGCAGTACCACCGCGTCGGGTGCCTCGGCCGCGTTGACGAAGGGCAAATCGGCGGTGCTGCCCGTGCCGGCGGGCGGCACCAGTGGCGCGGTGCGTACCTCGCGGACCGCGCCGGCCGCGTCCCTGACCAGATCGACCGCGGTGCGGGCCGCCAGATCGCTGCGCTGCTGTGCCCGTTTCAGATCCCTGCGTACGCCCATAACGGCTCCGGTCGCGGCTCGGGTGCGGAGATGCGTACTTACTCCAGAGTCAACTTACTCATGAGTCAGGAGAATTCAATGGTGCGCGCCGAGGTTCTTCGACGGTCCGCGCGCGGCGGACCGGTCGATCGGCAGCCGGTCGACGGGCAGCCCGGTCAATCGGCGTCCCGGTCGATCGGGCGTCCCGGTCGGTCGGTGTCCCGGTCAATCGGCGACCCGCAGCCGGGACGCCTGCCGGATCGCCGAGGCCAGCTCGCGTACGTCGGCGTCCCGTGTGCGCGACGCCAGCGCGTCGGTGCGCTCGGCGAGCGCGGGCAGACCGGGGGCGCCGGGGAGCGCGGCCGATTCCGACGCGGACCGGCGCAGGTCGTCCGCGAAGTACGCGGCGGCCGCGGCGACCTGCAGCCCGTACGGGGCGCGCCCCAGGTCGTCGCCGAGGAAGCCGGTCTCGATCTGGCCGGACTCCTCGTGCGGGGCGCGGGTGGCCGGGTCCAGCCAGCGGACGCTCGCCGTGGCGAGATGACCGTCGGCGCCGGGCCGGGTGCGGACCGCGTAGAGCGCGGTGACCGTGTGACCGGGGCCCACCTCGCCGCCGTCCACGCGGTCGTTGCGGAAGTCCCGGTCGGCGACGCGCCGGTCGTCGTAGCCGATGAGGCGGAACTCCCGTACGGTCCGCGGGTCGAAGGCGACCTGTGCCTTGGCGTCCCGGGCCGTCAGCTCGACGTTCTGCGGCAGTTGGTCGCTGAAGACGCGCTGCGCGTCCTCGGGGGTCGAGACGTAGACGGTGTGGCCGTCGCCCCGGTCGGCGAGACGTTCCATCAGCGCGTCGCCGTACTCGCTGCCCACGCCGACCCCGAAGAGAGTGATGCCGTGTTCCCGGCGGGCGTTCGCGATGCGCTCCAGGATGGTGCCGGGTTCGGTGTCACCGGTGTTGGCGAGCCCGTCGGACAGCAGCACGACCCGGTTGGTGGCACCCGGCCGCAGGCCCCGCACGGCGGTGGCGTACCCGGTGCGGACGCCCGCGCCGAGGTTGGTCGAGTCCGTCGGCCGCAGCTCCTCCACCGCGTCGTGCACCCGGGCGCGACGGCCGCCGAGCCGGGTCATCGGCAGCACGGTCCGTGCCTCGTCGCTGAAGGTGACGAGCGCGACCGAGTCGTCGTCGCGGAGCCGGTCCGTCAGCATGCCGAGCGAGTCCCTGACCAGGTCGAGCCGGCCGGGCTCGGCCATGGATCCGGAGACGTCGACGACGAAGGTCAGCGCGGCGGGCGGGCGTTGGGCCTCCGGCTGCGCGGCGCGCGTGGCGAGTCCGACCCGCAGAAGGGACCAGCCGTCGGTCCCGGTGCGGGCGCCGTCGACGGTGACCGTGAAGCCGTTGCCCGCCGGGCGCTCGTAGTGCTGGTCGAAGCTGTTGACGAACTCCTCCGGGCGAACCGTCGTCGGCTCCGGCAGCCGGCCCTCCGCGAGGGTGCGGCGCGTATAGCCGTACGAGGCGGTGTCGACGTCCAGCGCGAAGGTGGACAGATGGCCGGAATCCTTCTCGCGGCCGTCCGGCGCCGAGCTGGGCGCCGACGCGGGGAAGGGGAGCGAGCCGTTCGACGTGCTCGACCTGCCCGACCCGTTCGTTCCGCCCCCCGAGCAGCCGCTGAGCAGCAGTCCGCCCGCGAGTGTGAGCGCGAGCAGCGTGCCGCGAAGTCGTCGTGTTCGGTACTCGCCCATCGGTGCCCCTCCGTCCGTCGACGTCGACGTCTGTGGTCGATGTCTGTGACTGTGACGGCGCAAGGGGCGCCGATGGGCGGTACGGGGCGTTGCGGATGGATCTCGAACCGGCCACGGCGGGCGGCCGCCGACACCGGTAGGAGATCCTCCGTTGACCTAGGAGACGACGTCCTTGCGCGCGAAACCGCGGAAGGCCAGGGCGAACAGCACCAGCGCGTACGTTATGGAAATCGCCGTGCCCTGGATCATGCCGGACCACTCGGGGCGGGGCTGGACGGCGTCCGCCCAGGCGAATTGCCAGTGCGCGGGCAGGAAGTCCCGCCAGTGGCCGAGCGCGGTGACCGCGTCCAGCACGTTCCCGACGATCGTGAGGCCCACCGCGCCGCCCACCGCGCCCAGCGGCGCGTCCGTCCGGGTCGACAGCCAGAACGCCAGCCCGGCGGTGACCAGTTGGGAGACGAAGATGTACGCCACCACGACCACGAGCCGCTGGGCCGCCGTGCCCGCGGAGAGGGCACCGCCGGTCGGCAGCTGAAGCGGACCCCAGCCGTAGGCCGCCGTGCCCACCGCGAGCGCGACGACCGGCAGCAGCACCATGGCCGCGAGGCTCAAGGCCAGTCCGACCGCGAGCTTGGACCACAGCAGACGGGCGCGCGGGACGGGGGCCGCGAGCAGATAGCGCAACGAGGACCAGCTCGCCTCGGAGGCGACCGTGTCCCCGCAGAACAGGGCGACCGGGATCACGAGCAGGAACCCGGCGGAGACGAAGAGGTTCACCGCGGCGAAGTTGGCGCCCGACGCGGTCGCCGTGTCCATGAGCGTGACCTGCCCGTTGCGGGAGCCCGGGTCGCCGCCGATCGCGAAGGCGACGACCAGCACGAACGGCAGCACGGCCAGGACCGCGCCCATGACGAGCGTACGGCGCCTCTTCAACTGCCGGACCAGCTCGACACGGAGCGGGAGCGTCCGCCGCGCCCGGTATCCGTCGGCCGTCTCGGCCCGCTCGGCGAGCGCACTCATGCGGAATCTCCGATCAGGGTGAGGAAGGCGTCCTCGAGCCGGCGGTGGGGCCCGAGCGAGGACACGGGCACATCGAGCCGGACGAGCTCGACGAGCAGCCGGGCCGCGGCCGCGGAACCGGAGACGACCGGCTCGGCGGACCCGCCGGGCAGGACACCGGGGGAGGCCGCGGGGACGCCCGGCTCACCGGGGTTCACGGCCGCCACCGCGGCGGCGACCGGCTCCGGGGAGTCCAGCGGGGAGCCGCCCGGGTCCGTGGCCGGGGCGAGGCGCACCAGCAGTCCGCCCTCCGTCCGTGTCGCCGACGAGACACCGGGCAGCGCGGCCACCTTCTCCACCAGCGGGTCGGCGACCTCGGCCGCCAGCCCCACGAGCAGGGTGTCGCCGGAGCCCACGATCTCGCCCACCGGCCCCGCCTGCACCAGCCGGCCGCGGTCCATGACCACCAGGTGGGTGCAGGACTGTTCGACCTCCGCCAGCAGATGGCTGGAGACGATGACCGTGCGGCCCCCCGCCGCGTACCGGATCATGACCTCGCGCATCTCGCGGATCTGCGGCGGGTCCAGACCGTTGGTCGGTTCGTCGAGGATCAGCAGATCCGGCAGCCCGAGCATCGCCTGCGCGAGGGCGAGCCGTTGGCGCATGCCCTGAGAGTAGGTGCGGACCGCGCGGGACAGCGCGTCGCCGAGCGCCGCGATCTCCAGTGCCTCGTCCAGATGTGCGTCCTCGGGCGGGCGGCCGGTCGCCTGCCAGTACAGCTCCAGGTTCTCCCGGCCCGACAGATGCGGCAGGAAGCCCGCGCCCTCCACGAAGGCGCCGACCCGCGACAGCACCGGTGCGCCCGGGCGGATCGCATGGCCGAAGACCCGGATCTCTCCGCCGTCCGGCTTGATGAGACCCATCAGCATGCGCAGCGTCGTCGTCTTGCCCGCGCCGTTCGGCCCGAGCAGACCCAGCACCTGGCCCTTCTCCACCCGGAAGGACACGTCCCGCACCGCGTACCGGTCGGCGGACTTGGCATAGCGCTTGCTCAGACCCGTGATCTGCAACGGGACATCGGCGAGCGCGGGGTCGGGGGCCGGTGCCGTCGTACGGCGACGGCCCGTCAGGAGCAGGGCCGCCGCGGCCACCGCTCCGGCGAGCGGCAGCCACCACACCCAGGAGGGCAGCGGGGCCGCCGCGGTCGTGACACCCGGGGCCGTCGGCACAGTGAGGCCGCTCTTGAGGAAGACCCGGTAGGTGGCCGGCGCGGCCGGGGACGCATAGCCGAGGTCCGTGGAGGCGAGCACCAGCCGCAGCCGGTGGCCCTTCTGCACCTCGTGGTCGATGGCGGGGAGGGTGAGCGTGACGTCCTTGCCGTTCCTGGCGCCGGACACCCGGACGGGCGCGACCAGTTGCGCGGGCAGCACCTGCCGGCCGTCGCCCGCGCCGACGTCGTACACCTTTCCGAAGAGCACGGCGTCGTCGCTCGTCGACGTCACATGGACGGTCACCGTCGGCGACCCGGTGATCCACAGGTCGTCGCGGATCGGGGCCGAGTCGAAGTGCGCGTACTGCCCGGGGAAGTCGAGCGACACCCCGATGCCCAGGGACGACAGCTGGGACAGGCCGCCGGAGCCGCCGAGGCCGGGGAGCGCGGAGACCGCGGGCGGGCTCGCGCCGGCCGGGTTCGCGAAGCTCTGCTCGCGACCGGTCAGCGGGACCGTCCGCCGTCCGCTCTCCAGACCGGGGTAGGCGTCCGCGCTCGCGCCGCGCAACAGGACGGCGCCGTCCGTGGAGTCGACGCCCCCGGGCCGGGTGATCCGGAACGCGGGCCCGGTGTCGACGTTCCTCTCGTCCTTCAGATAGCGGTCGAACCACGCCGTGACGCGCGCCTGCACCCGGTCGGTCTCCAGGTCGCCGCCGTCGTGCCCGCCCGCGATCCAGTCGACGTCCACGGGTGCGCCGTTCGCCTGGACGGCTCTGGCCGCCGCGTCCGCCTGGCCGAGCGGGAACAGCGAGTCGGTCTGGCCCTGCACGAGAAGCGTGGGCACCTTGATGTCCTTGCCGACGGCGGACGGGGAGCGCGCCTGGAGCAGGGCGCGCGCCTGCGCGTCTGGCGTGCCGGACTCCGCCACCCGGTCGTACATCCGGCACAGCTCGGCGGTGAACTTGGCGCAGCCCCCGCCGGAGTTCAGGAAGACACCCGCCCACAGCTTCTTGAACACGCCGTTCGGGAACAGGGCGTCCGCCAGGTTCCAGTACGTGATCGCCGGCGCGATCGCGTCCACCCGGTGGTCATGACCGGCCGCCAGCAGCGAGATCGCCCCGCCGTACGACGCGCCCGCCATGCCCACGCGCGGGTCGCCGGGCCTGTCGAGCTCGACCTCGGGCCGCTTCGCCAGCCAGTCGATCAGCTTCGAGACGTCGGCGACCTCGCCCCGGGGGTCGTTCAGCCCGATTCTTCCCGTGGACTTTCCGAAGCCGCGCGCCGACCAGGTCAGCACGGCATACCCGTCCCGGGCGAGCTTCTCCGCCTGGCCTCTGACGTCGTCCTTGCTGCCGCCGAAACCGTGGGCGAGCAGGACGGCCGGGCGGCGGCCGGCGGACCCCGCGGTGAAGTACGAGGTGTCGATCCGTACACCCCCGCCCATGTCCATGATCCGGTCGGAGCGGTGCACGGCGGGCGCGTCGTCCGAGGCGACGGCCGACCATGTGCCGAAGCAGGCCAGCACGAGGACGACCGCGGCGACGGCGGCCACGGCCCCTCGGCGCAGCCCCCGGACCGCGGGCAGTCGAAGATCCATGCGTCAACGGTAAGGGCCGCCACCGACAACCGCGGCAGCCGCCGGACGGAACTCCGGCCCCTCCCACAGGCGTACGGACCCGACGCCGCGTACCGCAGCCGTCGTACGGCGGCGCAGCGACCGTCCCGGCCCCAGGGGCCTTCGCCCGTCCCACGCAACTCCCCTTTTCTCCCCGGCCGCAGAAACACCGGGCACAAGGTGTCCGGAAATGCACCTGGGAGCGGAATTCCGCCTCTGCCGTACTGTGCCGCACCCGAGTGCCTGCTGAACGAAAGCGGGAAACAATCGAATGACAGGTGGCACCGTCCTGCCGGGATCAGGTCATCTGGATGACCGTCAGCAGCGCGTACACCGAAGTCCGCTGCTTTTCACCGCGCCCGTCGTCCTGCTCGCCCTGCTGAGTCTCCTGATGGTCTGGGAAATGGTGAGGGAGAACATCTCCCCGGATCTCCAGGAACAGTGGCCGTGGCGTTTTTCCCTGCTCGCGCCCGAGGCGCTGTCCAACCTCTTGGCAGTGTCCCTCGGTTTTGTGTTCGCGCGCGCCCAGTACGCAAGGACGGTACGGCCGATCATCGGCTGGAGCGGCCGTGTGAGTACGAGCGTGCGGGCGATGAACAGCAAGTTCGTCTGGGTGGTCGGACATCAGGAACGGCGGCATGCACAGCGCCATCCTGGAGAGCGCCGACTACTACGTGCAGCCGAAAGGCGAACACATCGCGGCCGCGGAGATCCGCTGGCAGGCATACGAGGATGCCCGTCGCCGCACTCGAGTCACGTCCTTTGCTCTGCGGTCCGGTCGTCCGCACCTTCTGCGACGGAGTAATCCGGCCCCCGCGGCGGAGGGGCGTGACGATGACCGACAGCAGCCTGTCTCGTTCAACTCCTGCATCTGAACAGGACGGCACAGCCGCCCCCGCGCAGTGCGTACGGCAGTTCGTCGTCAAGGTGCACAGCCGCTGCGATCTCGCGTGCGACCACTGCTATGTCTACCGGCACGCCGACCGCAGCTGGCGCGGGCGGCCACCGGTCATGTCCCCCGAGGTGATCCGGCGAACCGCCGGGCGGATCGCCGAACATGCCGCCGCCCATGGGCTGGACGCCGTCCATGTCGTCCTGCACGGCGGTGAACCGCTCCTCGCCGGACCCGCGCGGCTGCGGCAAGTCGCGGAGGAACTCCACCGGGGCCTGGACCGCCACTGCCGGCTGGACCTGCGTATCCAGACGAACGCCCTCCGTCTGGACGAACGATTCTGCGAGCTGTTCCGGGAGTACGACATCAGGGTCGGGGTGTCGCTGGACGGCGACCGCGCGGCGCACGACCGCCACCGCCGTTTCGCCGACGGCCGAGGCAGTCACGACGGCGTGCTGCGGGGGGTGCGGCTGCTCCGGACCCCGCGCTACCGCCATCTGTTCGCGGGTTTGCTGTGCACCGTCGACCGGGAGAACGACCCGCTGCGGGTGTACTCGGCCCTCCTGGAACTGGACCCTCCGAAGATCGATTTCCTGTTGCCCCACGCCACCGGGGACAACCCGCCCAGCCGCCCCGGCGGGCAACGGACCCCGTACGCCGACTGGCTGGCCGTCGTCGCCGACCGATGGCTCGCCGCAGGCCGCCCGGTGCCCGTGCGGATGTTCGACTCGATCCTCAGCCTGCTCGCGGGCGGCCCGAGTCTCGTCGAGTCCCTGGGCACGGACCCGGTCGACCTCGTGGTGGTCGAGACCGACAGCACCTTCGAACAGGCGGACTCGCTGAAGACGGCCTACGACGGCGCGCCCGCGACCGGTATGGACGTCTTCTCGCACAGCCTCGACGAGGTCGCCCGCCACCCCGGTCTGCGGGAACGCAGGCGCGGTCTCGCCGGGCTCTGCGGCACCTGCCGGTCCTGTCCGGTGGTGGAGGTGTGCGGCGGCGGGCTGTACGCCCACCGGTACCGCTCGGGTTCCGGATTCGCCAATCCCTCGGTCTACTGTCGCGACCTGATGGCTCTGATCACCCATGTCAAGGACCGGCTCCCGGACGCCTGACGCGTCCGGGAACGCCGACCCGGAAAGGTCATCCATGCACAAGCTCGACGGACGCCCCCACCGGCCGGCCAAAGGCGAGGAGGTCCTGACCGAGGAGTTCCGCGCGCTCGGCATCCGCCCCGGCGGGGTGCTGCTGGCCCACGCCTCGCTGCGCAGCCTCGGCCCGGTGCACGGCAGGAGCCGCGCGGTCCTGCGGGCGCTGCGTACCGCTCTCGGCCCGGAAGGCACCCTGGTGGTGCCCACCTTCACCCCGGAGAACTCCGACACGTCCCTCGCCTACCGCAGGCGCATCCAAGGCCTGACCGAGCGGCAGGTGGCGGAGGTGCGGAGCACGATGCCCCGTACGACCGCCGGCGTACCCCGGCCGTGTCGACGGGGCGGCTGGCGGAGGAGGTGCGGACCCATCCCGAGGCGCTGCGCAGCGATCATCCGCAGACGTCCTTCGCAGCCGTCGGCCCCCCTGTCCCGGCGGATCGTCTCCGGCCATTCTCCCCGCTGCCATCTAGGGGAGTGCTCCCCGCTGGCCCGGTTGTACGAGGAAGGGTCCCAAGTACTGCTCATCGGCGTGGGGTTCGCCCCCTGCACCGCGTTCCACCTGGCCGTATACCGTATGCCGGAGAAGCCGATGCAGGAGTACCACTGCGTCGTCCGGGTCCGGGGGAGCGGACCTGGTGGAGCTACACGGACGTGACCCTCGACGACAGCGACTTCGCGGTGCTGGGCGCGTCGTTCGAGCAGAGCGGGGCACCCGTGACGGCGGGCCGGGCCTGAAGCGCCGACGCCCGGGTCTTCGGTGTCAGGGACGCCATGGATCACGCGGTGGCGTGGATGGCGTCCCATCGCCGCCCGGGGCGCCGGCAGGGGTAGCCCGTCCCGAGGGGCTCAGGCCTGTGCGTCCTCGGGGATCGACACCAGCCAGCGGGTCTCGCGGCGGGGGCGGAGGTAGAGCGCCCAGTACAGGGTGGCCACCGCCGTGATGCCGCCCGTCCACAGCAGATAGCCGACCTCCTGCCGGCTGAGGATGTAGGCGAGGACCGCGATCAGCAGGAGCGGCATCGCGGGCCACAGCGGCATCCGCCATGCGGGCGTGTGCCGGTGCGCGCCGCGCCGGGCGAGCAGGGCGGCGACCGCCACCAGCAGGTACATGGCGGTCACCGAGACGCCCGTGACGCCGTAGAGGGTGTCGAGGTTGACGAAGCAGAGCAGCGCGCCCGGGACACCGACGACGAGGGTGGCGACCCACGGGGAGCCGAACCGGCCGAGCTTGGCGAGGCCGTTGTTGACCGGCTCGGGCCAGGCCTTGTCGCGGGCGGAGGCGAACAGTACGCGGGAGTTCTGGATGACCATCACGATGCCCGCGTTGATGATGGCGAGCGCCACGCACAGGCTCACGAAGGTGCCGACGGCCGAGTTGGACCAGGCGGTGACCATGCTGCTGATGTCGCCGCTCGTCAGCGCCTTCAGGTCGGAGGCGCCCATGGTGATGGCCACGACCGGCACCAGGATGACGACGGTGGAGATGGCGAGGGTGGCGAGGACCGTGCGGGCGACGTTGCGGCGCGGGTTCTCCAGCTCCTCGGAGAGGTAGACGGCGGTCGAGAAGCCCTGGGTGACGAAGAGGGCGATGGCGAGCCCGGAGACCACCAGCATGGCCGTCACGGTGTCCGTGTGCCCGCCGGAGCCGGCGACCTGCATCGAGACCAGGCTGCCGAGGCCGCGCTGGCTGTGGCTGAAGCCCAGGACGGCGACGACGCCCGCGGCCACCACTTCCAGGACCAGGAAGATGCCGGTGATCCAGGCGTTGGCCCGCAGGTCCAGCAGTCCGGCGAGGGTGGCGAGCAGCATGACACCGGCGCCCGTCATCGACGGGTCGAGATGGACGACCGGTGCGAGGTAGTCCGCGGTGCCCATGGCGATCACCGGCGGGACGATCATGACGACCAGCAGGGACAGTACGAAGACCAGCCAGCCCGCGAGCCGTCCGGCGAGCGTCGACACCATGGCGTACTCGCCGCCGGCGCTGGGGATCAGGGTGCCCAGCTCCGAGTAGCAGAACGCCACGGCGATACAGAGGAGGGAGCCGATGGCGATCGTGAGGGCGGTGGCGGTGCCGAGCGAGCCGAACAGGTCGGGGACGACCACGAAGAGCGTGGAGGCGGGCGTCACGCACGAGAGCGTGAGCAGGGTGCCGCCGACGATGCCGATGGAACGCTTGAGGGTCTGGGGACTGCTCTCAGGTGCCTGGGCGACGGAGTTCTCGACAGGGCGGAGCGTGTCGGTCATGCGGCGGATCCGATCGACTCGTGCGGCAGTGGTTCGGGCGGGAGCGCTATCGCCTCCGGAGGCTGGGTCGTCCTTGCTTGTCGTCTCCCGGTGCGCTGCATTGGACCCCGACGAAAATCAGCACGTCAATGGCCGTTAACCTTCGGATTCCGTACTTGTAAAGCGAGCTGGGTCACGTTGGTTTCCCAGGGCGTGTCGCCTGTCTGTCTCATTAGTCAAGATCTTGCGTGTTTGGACCTTGCTTTCAAAGGTGAAAGCCGGGTTGAGCCTGCGTCACCCGTTTGATGACGCTCGCACGAGAACCGCAGCGAAGGCGTCAAAAAAATGTCAGGCCGTCCGGAATCCGGACGGCCTGACGGGGGCTCACGGCAACGCTCAGTGATTGCGCGGGAACCCGAGGTCGACGCCCGCCGGGGCCTCGGACGGATCGGGCCAGCGGCTGGTGATCACCTTGCCGCGGGTGTAGAAGTGCGTGCCGTCGTTGCCGTAGATGTGGTGGTCGCCGAAGAGCGAGTCCTTCCAGCCGCCGAAGGAGTGGTAGCCCACCGGGACCGGGATCGGCACGTTGACGCCGACCATGCCCGCCTCGATCTCCAGCTGGAAGCGGCGGGCCGCGCCGCCGTCCCGGGTGAAGATCGCGGTGCCGTTGCCGAACGGCGAGGCGTTGATGAGGGCGACGCCCTCCTCGTACGTCTCGGCCCGCAGCACGCACAGCACCGGGCCGAAGATCTCGTCCTGGTACGCCTTGGCCGTGGTCGGCACCTTGTCCAGCAGCGAGATGCCGATCCAGTGGCCGTCCTCGTACCCGTCGACGGTGTGACCGGTGCCGTCCAGGACGACCTCGGAGCCCTCCGCCGCCGCGCCCGCCACATACGACGCCACCTTGTCGCGGTGCGCCTTGGTGATCAGCGGGCCCATCTCGGAGGCCGGGTCGTTGCCCGGACCGATCTTGATCTTCTCGGCGCGCTCGCGGATCTTCTCCACCAGCTCGTCGCCGATGGCGCCGACCGCCACCACGGCGGAGATCGCCATGCAGCGCTCGCCCGCCGAGCCGTACGCCGCTGAGACCGCCGCGTCCGCCGCCGCGTCCAGGTCGGCGTCCGGCAGCACCAGCATGTGGTTCTTGGCGCCGCCCAGGGCCTGCACACGCTTGCCGTTCGCGGAGGCGGTGGTGTGGATGTAGCGGGCGATCGGGGTCGAGCCGACGAAGGACACCGCCTTGACGTCCGGGTGCTCCAGCAGCCGGTCCACGGCCACCTTGTCACCGTGGACGACGTTGAAGACACCGTCCGGCAGGCCCGCTTCCGCCAGCAGCTCGGCGAGGCGGACGGACGCCGACGGGTCCTTCTCGGACGGCTTCAGCACGAAGGTGTTGCCGCACGCGATCGCCATCGGGAACATCCACATCGGGACCATCGCCGGGAAGTTGAACGGCGTGATGCCCGCGACGACGCCCAGCGGCTGCCGGATCGCGGCCACATCCACCCGGCTGGCCACCTGCGTGGACAGCTCGCCCTTCAGCTGTACGTTGATGCCGCAGGCCAGGTCGACGATCTCCAGGCCGCGCGCCACCTCGCCGAGCGCGTCATCGTGCACCTTGCCGTGCTCGGCGGTGATCAGCTCGGCGATCTCGTCACGGTGCGCGTCCAGCAGCGCCCGGAACCTGAAGAGGATGGACGTGCGCTGCGCGAGGGAGGACTGCCCCCACGTCACGAACGCCTCCCTGGCCGCGGCCACGGCCGCGTCCACCTCGTCCACGGTCGCGAAGGCGACCTGGGTGGTGACCGCGCCGGTCGCCGGGTCCGTCACCGGACCGTACGTGCCCGACGCGCCTTCGACGGTCTTCCCGCCGATCCAGTGGTTGACGATCTTCGTCATGCCGAGAGCTCCTTCACAGATGGCGGCGTCGGGTCGAGACGTGCCGGTCGTACTCCTCGCGCGCCTTGACCGCCGACGGGCGTGTCGCGGTCTCGGCCACAGGTACATCCCACCAGGCCTGCGCCGGAGGTGCGCCCGACACAGTGTCTGCGGTTTCGGTCTCCACGTAGACACATGTGGGAGTGTCCGCCGCGCGTGCCTCCGCGAGCGCGGCGCGCAGGTCGCTCACGGTCCGCGCACGCAGCACGCGCATGCCCAGGCTGGCCGCGTTGGCGGCCAGATCCACGGGCAGCGGGGCCCCCGTGTAGGTGCCGTCGGCCGACCGGAAGCGGTAGGCGGTGCCGAACCGCTCCCCGCCCACGGACTCCGACAGGCCGCCGATGGACGCGTAGCCGTGGTTCTGCACGAGCAGGACCTTGATCGCGATCCCCTCCTGCACGGCCGTGACGATCTCCGTCGGCATCATCAGATAGGTGCCGTCGCCGACCAGCGCCCACACCGGCCGGCCGGGTGCCGCCATCTTCACGCCGATCGCGGCCGGGATCTCGTAGCCCATGCACGAGTAGCCGTACTCCAGGTGGTACTGGTCCGGCGAACGCGTGCGCCACAGCTTGTGGAGATCGCCGGGGAGCGAGCCGGCCGCGTTGACGAGGATGTCGGACTCGTCCACCACGGCGTTCAGCGCGCCGATGACCTGCGGCTGCGTCGGCCGGACATCCGGTTCGTCGGCCTCGAAGCAGGCGTCCACGCGGTGCTCCCAGCGCTGCTTGTCCTCCGTGTACTCGGCGACGTACCGGGGATCGACGCGGTACTCGTGCAGTTGCAGCGCCTCGGTCAGTTCCTCCAGGCCACTGCGCGCGTCGGCGATCAGCGGCAGCCCGGAGAGCTTGTGGCCGTCGAACGGGGCGATGTTGAGATTGAGGAAGCGCACGCCCTCCCCGGCGAAGAGGGTGCCGGAGGCCGTGGTGAAGTCGCTGTAGCGGGTGCCGACACCGATCACCAGGTCGGCGGTGCGAGCCAGTTCGTCGGCCGTCGCCGTGCCGGTGTGGCCGATGCCGCCCACGTCCTGCGGGTGGTCCCAGCGCAGCGAGCCCTTGCCGGCCTGAGTGGCGGCGACCGGGATGCCCGTGGCCTCGGCGAACTCCGCGAGTGCCGCCTCGGCCCGGCTGTGGTGGACCCCGCCGCCGGCCACCACGAGCGGGCGCCGGGCGGCCCGGACCGTCTGGACGGCATGGGCGAGCTCGACGGGGTCGGCGCCCGGGCGGCGCACCGTCCAGGTCCGCTCGGCGAAGAAGCCCAGCGGCCAGTCGAAGGCCTCCGCCTGTACGTCCTGCGGCAGCGCGAGCGTGACCGCGCCCGTGTCCACCGGGTCGGTGAGCACCCGCATCGCCTGGAGGGCGGCCGGGATCAGCGCCTCCGGGCGGGTGATCCGGTCGAAGTACCTCGACACCGGCCGCAGACAGTCGTTGACGGACAGATCACCGGCATGGGGGACCTCGAGCTGCTGGAGCACGGGGTCCGCCGGACGGGTGGCGAAGACGTCGCCGGGCAGCAGCAGGACCGGGAGGTGGTTGATCGTGGCGAGGGCGGCGCCCGTGACCAGGTTGGTGGCCCCGGGGCCGATGGACGTCGTCACCGCGTGCGTGGACAGCCGGTTCGACTGCCGCGCGTAGCCGACCGCCGCGTGCACCGTCGACTGCTCGTTGCGGCCCTGGTGGAAGGGCATCATGTCGCCGTACTCGACCAGCGCCTGCCCGAGGCCCGCGACATTCCCGTGGCCGAAGATGCCCCAGGTGGCGCCGATCAGCCGACGGCGCACGCCGTCGCGCTCGGTGTACTGGGCGGTCAGGAAGCGTACGAGCGCCTGAGCGACCGTGAGCCTCGTCGTCGAGGTCATCGGTATCCCTCCGTATGGTCCGGGTGGAAGCAGATCCGCCACCGGCGCTCCTCACCCGGCCCGGCCATGACGTTCAGGTAGTACATGGTGTGCCCGGGCTGGGCGATCGAGGGGCCGTGCCAGCCGTCCGGGACGAGGACGGCGTCGCCGGTGCGGACCTCGGCGAGGACGTCGGACCCGCCCTCACGGGAGGGAAATACGCGCTGGTACCCGAATCCGTTCGGCCCCTCGATCTCGAAGTAGTAGATCTCCTCCAGCTCCGTCTCCTCGCCCGGCCGCGTCTCGTCGTGCTTGTGCGGCGGGTACGAGGACCAGTTGCCACCGGGCGTGATCACCTCGACGGCGATGAGCTTGTCGCACGCGAAGGCGTCGGCCGAGGCGAAGTTGCGCACCTGGCGTGCGCAGCCGCCGCTGCCGCGGTCTTCGACGGGTACCTCCGGCGCGGGGCCGTAGCGGGCGGGGAGTCGGCGCTCGCACTTCGCTCCTGCCAGGGCGAAGCGGCCTCCCGCGCCGGAGGCGATCTGGACCTGGGCGTCCCGGGGCGCGTACGCGAAGTCCGATACCCCCGCGAAGACGTCGTCCCTGCCCAGGAGTTGAAATGTGCTGCCCTCGATCTGCACGGTACAGGTGCCCTGGAGGGGAAGTACGATCCACTCGCTGTCACCGGTGGTGAACAGGCGCGTGTCACCCGGCCGCAGCTCCACGATCCGCAGGCTGCTGTGACTCCAGCCGGCCCGTTCGGGGTCGATGTCGAGGGAGTACTGCGCGTTCGCGGTCGCGCCCCTGGGGACGTACAGCTCTTTGCTCATGCGGCCCTCACAGAAGTCCTACGGCGGTGTCCACGGCCGTGGCGACGTCGCCGTCCGCGGGGTACAGCAGCGAACGGCCGACCACCAGGCCCTTGACGGTGGGCAGTTGGAGCGCTCCGCGCCACTTCTCGTACGCGCCCTCCTGGTCCCCGCCGACGTCGCCGCCGAGCAGGACGGCCGGCAGGGTGGAGGTCTCCATCACCCGGGCCATGCCGTCCGGGTTCTCGGTCACGGGGACCTTGAGCCAGGTGTACGCCGAACTGCCGCCCAGCCCGCTGGCGATGGCGATGGACCTGGTCACGGCCTCGGCGCTGAGGTCGTTGCGGAGCCGGCCCTCGGGGGTACGGCGGCTGATGAACGGCTCGACGAAGACCGGGAGCCGGCGCTCGGCCATCTCGTCGATCGCCCGGGCGGTGGACTCCAGGGTGTTGAGCGACCCCGGGTCGTCGTAGTCGATCCGCAGCAGCAGCTTGCCCGCGTCGAAGCCGAGCCGCTCGATGTCCTGCGGCCGGTGACCGGTGAACCGGTCGTCCAGTTCGAAGGACGCCCCCTGGAGACCGCCGCGGTTCATCGAGCCCATGACGACCTTGTGTTCGAGGACACCGAGCAGCAGCAGGTCGTCGAGGATGTCGGCGGTGGCGAGCACCCCGTCGACACCCGGCCGGGACAGCGCGAGACACAGCCGCTCCAGCAGATCGGCGCGGCTCGCCATGGCCATCGCGCGGTCGCCGACCCCGAGGGCGCCGCGGGCGGGGTGGTCGGCGGCGACGATCAGCAGCCGGCCGCTGTCCCCGAGGAGCGGCCGCCGGGCCCGCCGGGCGGCGGCCTCGGCGACGGCCTCGGGGTGATGGGTGCGGATGCGGACGAGCTCGGAGACGTCCACGCGCGCGGTGGTGCTCTTTTCGTCAGGCACGCGCGTGTGCGGGGTGCCGGCGTCGGTTCCGCCCTCGTGCCGTGTGCCCCCGACGCGTCCCGCCCTCATCGCACCGCTCCCGCCGCGAGCGCGTCCTCGACCTCGGCGGGAGCGGGCATCGCGGACGAGCACTCCAGCCGGGAGGCCACGATCGCCCCCGCGGCGTTCGCGTACCGCATGATCCGCTCCAGGTCCCAGCCGGCGAGCAGCCCGTGGCAGAGCGACCCGCCGAAGGCGTCGCCCGCGCCGAGGCCGTTGAGGACCGTGACCGGGAGCGGGGGTACCTCCGCGGACTCGCCCGTGGCGCTGACCGCGAGCACGCCCTTGGGTCCCTGCTTGACCACCGCGAGGGCGACGCCGGCGTCGAGCAGGGCGCGGGCGGCGGTGTGCGGGTCGCGTTCCCCGGTGGCGATCTCCACCTCGTCGATGTTGCCGACGGCGACCGTGGTGTGCCGCAGGGCCTCGGCGTAGAACGGGCGCGCGGAGTCGGCGTCACGCCAGAACATGGGGCGCCAGTCGAGGTCGAAGACCGTCGTACCGGTCGTGGCCCGATGGGCGAGGGCGGCGAGCGTCGCGGTGCGGCTCGGCTCCTCGCTCAGGCCTGTGCCGGTCATCCAGAAGATGCGCGCGGCGCGGATCGCGTCCAGGTCCAGCTGGTGCGCGTCGATCTCCAGATCCGGCGCCTTGGGCAGCCGGTAGAAGTACAGCGGGAAGTCGTCCGGCGGGAAGATCTCGCAGAACGTGACCGGGGTGGGCAGCCCCGCGACGGGGGTCACCCAGCGGTCGTCCACGCCGAAGCCGCGCAGCGCCTCGTGGAGGTAGGTGCCGAAGGGGTCGTCGCCCGTGCGCGTGATCACCGCCGTACGGCGTCCGAGGCGGGCAGCGGCGACCGCGACGTTCGTCGCCGATCCGCCCAGGAACTTCCCGAAGGCCGTCACCTGGGGCAGGGGCACGCCTGTCTGCAGCGGATAGAGATCCACGCCGATCCGGCCCATGGTGATCAGGTCGTACGGGGCACCGGCGCCGTGCGGGCCCCACTCCTCGGACTCCTCCATCGAGATCCCTTCGCCTCGGCTGACCCCAGGTCTAGCCGCGCGGAGGGAGCCCTGTCAATGCTTTGTCCAGACATTCGGACGACAGCTTGACATGCTGCGAGGGCGGACTCCGGGCGGGTGGCCCGGCGGGGGCGAGGTCGATGTGACTGACCGGCCGGCAGGGGCCGCGAAGTCGTGAACTCCGGCAATTTGGGAGATCACCCCATCGGGGGCGCAACCAGGACGGGGGCCTCGCAGTTGACTCAACGTCGGGCATTCCGCCCGGTTGTTGTGACGACTTCCAAGGAGCATCTCTCCATGTCGCGTATCGCGAAGGGCCTGGCCCTGACCACCGTTGCCGCTGCGGCCGTGGCGGGCACCGCCGGTATCGCCGCCGCCGACAGTGGCGCCAGCGCCGCCGCCGACACCTCCCCGGGCATCGTCTCGGGCAACGTTGCGGAGGCCCCGGTCCACGTCCCGGCCAACGTCTGCGGGGTCACGGCCACCGTCATCGGTCTGCTGAACCCGACGGCGACGAACAACTGCGCCACCAACTGACGTCCGAGTGGACCCTCTGGCCGGCCGTTCTCCCTCGGGAAGCGGCCGGTCGGCGTATGTCCGGGGAGCCCACCCGTTCCGCCGAACGGGTGGTGTGCGTTTCGATCACTCCGCAGGCCGTCCCACCAGGCACGATGTGGGTGGCGACGTCACTCTGTCCAGCTACGCCGTGCGGCCGAACGGTTGCAGTCCGCTATGTCCCCTTTCACGGTGAATCTCAGGCACCAAGCCACACGACGAAGGGAACATCATGCGTGTTCTGCCCGCGCGGCGCTTTGCCTCCTCAGCTCTCTGCGCCATGCTGCTCATCGGAATCACCGGACCGACCGCTGTGGCGGCCGACCACGCATCGGCGCGTGGCCGCGTCCCCGCGGAGACGGCACCCCTCCCGCCGAGCGCCGACGTTCTGGTGCGCCCGGTCACCGATCTGCTGAACGCCGTACTCAAGGCGAACCACGGCCGGATCCCGGCCGACCAGGCGGTCAGGCTCGGCAAGGCGGTGGACGACGCCATCGCCAAGGTGAGCATGACCTCGCCGTCCGTCAACGCCCCGGACGCCGGCGAGGACGACGCCGTCGCCGATCTGCGGCAGTCGACCGACAAGCTGCTCGCGGCCGCCACCTCCGACGACACGAGCCAGGTCGCGCCGACGGCCACGACGGTGCTGAACGATCTCGTCAAGGTCCTCGCCGCGGGCTTCGTCACCGGCGAGCTGCTGCCGCTCCCCAACCCCTCCGACCTGTCGGCTCCGCCCAGCCTTCCGGCGGTGCCCTCGCCGAAGCCCTCCGCGTCGATCATGCCGGCGCCCATGCCCTCGCACTCGGCCTTGACGGCGCCCATGCCCTCGCACTCGGCCTTGACGGCGCCCATGCCCTCGCACTCGGCCTTGACGGCACCCATGCCGTCGCACTCGACGAGCTGACCGCTCCGCGGTCCGCGGCGACCCGGGTCCCCGGCACACGGCGCCCCGAGCCGCAGCGACGCGCACCCCGCACAGCCGCCGGCCGGCCGTCAGGCCCGTCGACGGCTGTCGGCGTACTCCGGCGCTCCGCGGTGCCCGGGCCCGGGCCCGGTCAGCCGAGGCGGCGTACCGGCTCCCCGGCCAGGTAGGCCTGGATGTCCTCGACGGCCTCGCCGTAGTACGTCGCGTAGTTGGCGCGGGAGACGTACCCGAGGTGCGGTGTGGCGAGCAGCCGCGGTGCGGTGCGCATCGGATGGCCGGCCGGGAGCGGCTCCACGTCGAAGACATCGACGCCCGCGCCCGCGACACGGCCCTCGTGCAGGGCGGCGAGCAGGGCGTCCTGGTCCACGATGGCGGCGCGCGAGGTGTTGACCAGATAGGCGGTCGGCTTCAGCAGCGCGAGCTCACGGGCGCCGATCAGTCCGCGGGTACGGTCGCCGAGCGCGAGATGCACCGAGACGAAGTCGCTGCTCGTCAGCAACTCCTCCAGCGAGGCGGCGCGTTCGACGCCCACCTCGTCCGCACGCTCCTGGGTGAGGTTCCGGCTCCAGGCGGTGACCTCCATGCCGAAGGCGAGCCCGACCTGGGCCACCCGGCCGCCGATCTTCCCGAGTCCGAGCAGCCCGAGCCGCCGTCCGTACAGATCCGCACCCACCGTGCTCTGCCAGGGACCGCCCTGCCCCAGGGTGTTGCTCTCCGCCACGATCTCGCGCGCGAGCCCGAGCAGCAGCGCCCAGGTGAGCTCGACGGGCGGGGTGGAGGAGCTGGCGGTGCCGCAGACGGTCACGCCGTGCGCCTCGGCGGCCGCGTAGTCGATGACGGAGTTCCGCATCCCGGAGGCGATGAGCAGCTTCAGCCGGGGCAGTCGGGCCAGCAGGGGGCCGGGGAAGGGCACGCGTTCGCGCAGGGTGACGACGATGTCGAACCCGGCGAGCGCCTCGGCCAGGGCGTCCTCGTCGGCGAGGTGCTCGGGGAAGGACACCACCTCCACCCGGTCCGCCACGGGCGACCAGTCCGCGACGGAGGTCGCGATCCGCTGGAAGTCGTCGAGCACGGCACACCGAAGCCGCATATCAACCCCCTTGATCAACGGGGGGACCCTATCGAACCGGCGTACGGGGGTCAGTTGTTGCCGCGGGTGCCCCAGACGGTGACGCCGTCGCCGGTGCGCAGCAGGGACCACAGGGCCTTGGCGTCCTCGTAGCGAAGGTTCACACAGCCGTGGGAGCCCGGGTCCTCGAAGATGGGGCGGTAGCTGGCGTGCAGGGCCTGGCCGCGGTCGAAGAACTGGCTGAACGGCATGGCGGCGTCGTACAGACCGGACCAGAACTTCTCCACCCGCCGGTAGATCTTGTGCGACCCGTTGCGGGTGCGATGGCCGGCCATCCCGGTGCGTGCGGGGACCGGGCCGAAGACGATCTTCCGGTTCTGCTGTACCCAGAGCAACTGGTGTGTCTGGTCCACACAGACCAGGCGCTTCGACCGCCCGGAACAACCGGTGAGCGACGCCCTGTGGCGGGTGGCCCAGTCCGCCATGGCGGCCCGGTGGCTCACCAGGCCGGCGTAGCCGTCCGCCGGGCTGATGCCGTACGCGTTCTGGAGCTTGCGGATCGCCGTGCAGTCCTGCTCCGACTGCTTTCCGTCCTGCGGCAGGCCCAGATCCTTCTCCACCTGGCGTTGATAGGGCCCGGCGGCGAGGCGGCACGTCGGGGTGTCGCCGTCTCCCCGGGGACGCGCTCCCCGCGCTTCCGAGGCCGATGCCCCCGGCACGCCGGCCATCACCAGGGACCCCACCATGACGGCCAGGGCGACGAGGCGACGGTGTCCGCAGCGGACGCATGACCTCTGTGTCATCGGTTCCTCCTGGTGCCCTTGGCCCGCTCTCGTGCGAGGCCCTCCGATGTGTCCCACGGAACGGTTGACGTTCTCTCTTCATACAAAACGAAGTCGCCGGGGCTCTCACCCCAATGCGAGTCATTCACACCAGATGTGACGGAACGTCATAGAGGCGGTGGGTATGCGTGCGAGTGCCGGACATGACGGTGCCCCGGGCCTGACACACGGCCCGGGGCAAGCGTCATCCGTACGTCACCGGCGAGCGGCGCGCGGCCTGTCCGCCGCGACGGTGTGGTGCGCCGTGGCCCGGTTGGTGTCCTTGTCCCGGACGTGGACGAGGCCGAGCGTCCGGCATTCCCTGGC
Source organism: Streptomyces sp. NPDC052036 (assembly GCF_040680495.1). Taxonomy (NCBI): domain Bacteria; kingdom Bacillati; phylum Actinomycetota; class Actinomycetes; order Kitasatosporales; family Streptomycetaceae; genus Streptomyces; species Streptomyces sp. NPDC052036. The sequence continues at coordinate 141,587 of NZ_JBFAWW010000008.1, forward strand.
GGTGTCGGCCGTGGGGCAGTTGCTGCCCGGGTCGGCGGAGCTCACCCCGTTCTGCAGCCGCAGGTCGCCGAAGTCCCGGCGGTTGACGGTGACCGAGTACCGGATGACCGCCGTGTCACCACGGTGGAGCGGGCCCGTCCAGCTGAGCCGCGGCGCGGCGTAGCCGACCACGCCGACGTTGGCGACGCCGTCGTCGTTGAACCGGGCGTCGTCCAGCACACCGGTCAGATCGTCCGTGAAGTGCGCCGGGTTGGCACCCACGAAGTCCGTGTCCCCGGTGTTGTGGACCCTGACCGTGTACCGGACGGTGTCACCCTGCCTGATCGTCCGGGGCGCCTCCATGGTCTTGGTGATCCTGAGGACGGCTCGGCCGCCCCGGTTGGTGTCCGTGTTGTTGCCCAGGCTGGGGTCGAAGTCGTTGCCCCTGACCGTCGCCGTGTTCCGGACGCCGTTGAAGTCCGGACCGGCGAAGCCGGTCACGGTGACCGTGGCGGAGGCGCCCGAAGCCAGCGGGCCTCCGGTGCAGGTCAGCAGGTTGGAGCCGTTGACGCTGCAGCCCGCCGACGTGGTGTACGGACCGTGCAGAGCCGACGGAAGCTGGTCGGTGATGATCCAGCCGCTCGAGGCGTCCGGGCCGTTGTTCGTCACCCTGAGGGTGTAGGTCACCTGACCGTTGTTGGGTGCCGACGTCGGGCCCGACTTGGACAGCGCGAGGTCCACACGCCGCTGCGCGATTCCGGTGCGCACGGCGGCGGCGTTGTTGCTGAAGTCCGGGTCCGCTTCGACGCCCTCCACGGTGACGATGTTGTGGAGGTCGGTGTAGCCCTGGCCGGCCGTGCCGTTCAGGGTGATCGTGGCGCTGGCGTGGGCCGCGAGCGCACCGTGGGTGCAGGTCAGCAGACCCGGAGCGGGGATGGTGCAACCGGCCGGAGGCACGACGCCGCGGATACCCGTCGGAAGGTAGTCGGTGACGGTGTAACCGCTGGAGGGGCCGGAGCTGTTGTTCGTCACCGTGATGACGTAGGTGACAGCGTCGCCCTCGTTCGCGGAGGCCGGACCCGTTTTCGTCACCGCGAGGTCGACGCCGACCTGTCGCGTCTGCGCCAGGGAATGCACCCCCTTCACCTTGCTGGCGGAGTGGCTGGGGGCGGCGACCGCGGTGGAGGAAGCCATGCCCGCAGTCAGCGCCGTCATGATGCCCACGACGGTGAGCGCCGACACTGCGCGGGCGCGTCGAGCGCCGGGGCGCATGCCGTTACCTTGACTCACGAGGATTGACCCTTCATGCAGGAGGCCGGTGCAGCCGGAGCCGAGGCGTCCGCTGCCGAAAGCGGCCTGTCGGAAGATTTCAGTTGAAGAAGAGCACATGGGACATTTATCAGGCTGTTCTGGCGCGGTATTTCAGGATTTTTTAGTCCCAATGGAGCATTCCTCGGCGCGGTGTGTGGACGTGTGACGCCGCGCGGGATGGTCGATGATTTACCGACGATTAAATGCGAGCCGAATTGGGAACACCTGCGCGCGCCCTATGGCTCGGAGGATGGCCGCGGGCGGTTGTGCCTGCTCAGATGGGGTGGCGATTCCAGGGCGTGCAATTTCACAAAGGGGGATCGAGGTGAAGAAATCAGCCCATCGAGTCCTTTTTGGCTCTTCGGGTTCACGTCACCCGGAGAATGCATTACGGGAAAAAATCCCCGATCGCAAGTGGAACGTCATCCTGAAGGCCGCCAGAGGGATGACCCGGGAGTGAACCAGGCGGGCGTTTTCAGGGAGCGCCGACTTCCGTGGGACGGCCGAGCGCTGTCCCCAGGGCCATGTTCCACCGCCTGGCACGGCCGGTGAACTCTGTTGCGGTCAACGGGGGGATGTCGATCCGCCAGAAGGCCGAGTCCGGTGCCGCGAGCACCCGCACCACGACGGCCCGTACGATCTCCGGCTCCACGACGGCGACCGTGCGACCCGAGACCTGCGCGGTCTCCTCCAGCCACGTGCCGACCCGCGCGCACAACGCGTGCACCGACTCCCCGCCGTGCGGAGCGGACGAAGGATCGGCGAGCCACAGCATCACGGCCTCCGGCTCGTCGACGCTGACCTCATCCAGCGTCCGGCCGCACCACCGGCCCATGTCCAGTCCGGCCGGTGCGGGACCGGCGGCCACGTCGAGGCCGAGCGCCGACGCCGTCTCCCGGCAGCGCACGGTGGGGGAGACCAGCACCCGGCCGGCCGCGGGAAGCGAACCCGCCGCGGACCGGGCGCGCGCCGCGCCGGCCGCTTCGAGCGAACACCCGTCGTCGAAGCGGGCCTGCCGCAGCGCCGCGTTCATGGCGGGCGAGATCAACGTCACACGGCTCGTCATCGGCTCACTCCAGCACTCAACTCCCTTGCCGCAGACGGGCATCTGGCGCGGTCGCGCCACTGTAAGCCCGACGGACACCGTCGACGGGAGCTCCCTCCCCCTCGCGGCGGATCACTTGGACGGTGTTCGCGATCCCTTGGCCTTTCCGTGCACGGAATCCTTGTCGGCGGGCCCGGTGTGCGGCTTCCCGGTCTCCTTGCCCGCGTTCTCTGCGTTGCGTGCACCATCTGCGCCATCTGCGCCATCCGCGTTCTCTGCGCTATCGGTGTTGTCCGTCTTGGTCGGCGACAGATGAACGGCGCAGAAGGCCGCCACATGGTCCTCGCCTCCGGCGGCGGTGAGGAACCGCTGCCAGGCCACGGAGTTCAGTGCGTTGCCCCGGCCTTTCACCGACGGGTACGCGCGGCAGTGGGCCTGGATGTCCTTGGCCGTCGGCGGGCGGCTCGGGGATACGGCACCGGCGGCCTTGGAGGGGGCGGTGTTGTCCGGCGCCCGCGTCGCGCTCCCCGGGGCGGATGACGAGGGATGCCGTCGCCCGGGGGCGTCGCCCTGTGTGCTTCCGGCGGATCTGGGCGAGCCGATCGCGGCGATCGCCACACCGCCCAGCGCGAGGCTGCCCACGAACACGGCGACGGCGGTCTTCGCCGAGCGCCGGGCCACCGTGCGCCGCGGCTGCCAGTCGTCCCGCCTCCGCGTCCGCGCCTGCTCCTGCGTGCCTGCCTCGCGGGCGGCGCGGAAGGCGGCCACGGCCTGCTGCTCGGCCGAGTCGTCAAGGGCGTTGGCGCGCAACGCGCGACCGAGCGCCAGCTCCAGCACGGTGGTGTCGGCCGGACCGTCGGCACCGGGCATGCGGCCGTCTGTGCCGACGCGTCGGCGTGCCGTGTCTCCGTCCTCACTGTGTCGGTCGCCCATACCTGTGTCCGTCTCTGTGCGTCTGTTACTCATAGCCTTAACGGACCTGACGCCGTCGCTTCTCATTTCGACTGCCTCAGCGTGCGGGACCGCTCTCCCGTCACACCCGTCGCGTCGAGCCGGCGGGCCAGGCCCTTCAGCCCTCGGTGGGCGGCCGTGCGCACCGCGCCCGGACGCTTGCCGAGGACCCGTGCGGCAGCGGGGCCGTCGAGGCCGACCACGACGCGCAGCAGCACCGCCTCGGCCTGGTCACGGGGCAGGCTGCGCACCAGATGGAGGGCGTGCTCGGTCGAGAGGGCCTCCAAGGCCTGGTCGTGGGTGTTGTACGACGCCGGAATCTCCGTGAGATCGAGTTCGAAGGCGGCTGCCGCCGGCCGGGTGCGTCGTCGGCGCAGCAGATCGAGGGCCCGGTGGCGGGCGATGGTCGCGCTCCAGCCGCGAAAGCCCGCCCCGTCCCCTTGGAACCGGCCCAGGTCCCGTGCGATCTCCAGCCACGCCTCCGACGCCACGTCCTCGGCGTCCTGGCCGACCAACCCGCGCACATAACCGAGGAGTCCGGGCTGCACGATCCGGTACACGACTGCGAAGGCGGCCTCGTCGCCTTTCTGGGCCCGGGCGACGGCGGCGCCCAACTCCGCGTCGCGTGTCTGCGCGCGATCGGGTCGTTCTCCCTGGCCCAAGACCTGTCCTCGCCGTCGGCCGCGCTTTACCCTTCCTTGATCCTCAGCGGCAGGTCACACAGATGTGTCACAGCAGTGCCGGTCGTCGGCGTCATGGCCGTACTCGTACGCGTGGTCGCGGGCGCGACAGGCGGTACGTCGGTCCCCGACCGGTGCCCCGGTGAGCGTCGTGGCGGAGACGGCCGCCACCAAGTCCGGCGGCTGGACCACCCGCTCCTCCACCGGTCACCTCGGCGGCAAGTCCTACTCCGGCGGCTCCAGGGCGCCGGCCATCAAGTGACTCCCGAGTGTGCGCCGCGCGTCAGTCATCGCATCGAGCGCCTCGCATCGCCCGGCGCACACCCGCAAAACGACGCCGGCCTTCACGATTCCCCAGGTCGCGAAGGCCGGCGTGCGCGGCTTCTCTGCTCCTCAGGCATCACCTGATGCCCACGGTCGGTCAGTGGTGGCGGTGCGGGCCACCCCAGGAGACGGCGTCGACGAGGCGGCTGTGGTCGTTGCGCAGGGTGGCGGTGTCGGAGTGGTTGTCCCACACATAGTGCCGGCGGTCCTGGAACAGGTCGGCGCGCCTGTCCACGCCGACGCCCGTGTGGATCCGGACGGTCGCGCGACCCGCCAGGCGGTAGTGGTGGAAGGTGTAGGTCTGGCCGTCCTTGTTCGACAGCGTCCAGTGGTCGAGGTTGACTTCGCGGCGGGTGGTGTTGGTGATCTCCACCCACTCCGCGTTCAGGGAGCGGTTGGAGCGGTCTTCCGGGCCCGGGGAGTCGTACTGCACGCGGCCGATCTGGACGGCCGACCGGGGTGCACGGTGGTCGGCTGCGGACGCCGGCACCGTCAGTGCCCCGACCAGGGCACCCGCCGTGAGAGCGGCGGCGGTCAGACGACGAGCGGTCACGTTGGCGGAAGCGGACACAGGTCCCCCTGTATGTGCGGGCACACCTCGTATACGGAGTCAGCCGTACCCGTAGGTGTGCGGTGTGCTGGTGGCGACCGGTCGGCCGCGCATTCACACCATGTCCCCAAGGCGGGCGGGATGTGGGCGAGACGTGCACCGTGTTACGTGTTGGCCATAATTCCGTGACTCTCGGCTGCTATGTCCATTTACGCGAGGCACGCACCAGGTTGACGGCCCGGCGGCACCGGTTCCCTTGCGGGAGTTGAGCCGCGGCGGAAACTCGCCACGATGCGCCACCCCGGCGGCGCCGAGGCTGTCACCCGAAAGTGAGTAACGACCGGATGCCGTGCTTCCGCGCCCGTGACCAGGAACGGACATGACAATGGACTGGGTGTGAGGGCGCGGAGCGCACGACGCGCGACCGAGGCCGACCGTCAGGAAGGCCGGGCCGCCTCAGTCGACCAGCACGCCCAGCAGGCCGACCAGTGCGGCTATCGCCGTCATGGCGAAGGCGGTGTTGAACACAAGGGTGAAGAGCCGTCGGCGGGTGGTGCGGATCTGCCAGGGCGTGTGGAGCGTCACCCCGGGCCAGTGGGTGCCGCACCGCTCGTACACGACACGAAGCCCGTGAGTGAACTGCACCTCCAGTGGCCGGTTCTCGGCCCACCCTCGGCCGAACGGAACAAGACGGGGCGTCCAGTCCTCGTCGAAGTGGACGGCGCCGCGGAAAGCGGTCCGCACCGTCGCCCGCCCGTCCGGCCAGGCGGGCAGCGGCTTGGCGCCGAACAGATCCGCGGTCACCCTGCGGAAGGAGTCATAGGCGTCGGGATCGAGCGTCACGACAAGGACGAGTCGTTCCGGGGGCAGTGTCTCCCGGGCCTTCTCCAACTCCCAGAGCACACCTGCGTTGAAGCCTGTTCCCACGACGACCAGTCGTGCGCGGCCCATCAGATCGAGGACGACCTGCTGCCAGTCGTCGCCGACGTACATACGGGCCGCGCCCAGTCGTGGAAGCCGCTCCTTCGGGTCACCGACGGCGACCACCGGGCCGATCGGACGCAGGGCTCTCGCCAGTTGTTCCTCGCCGGTGACCACCTGTTGGTCCTGGGCGAAGATCTCCGACGACGGGTCGGAGAAGGCCGGAGAGGAAAAGGGGTCGTGCGACGCAGCGGCGACCGCGTCCGTCCCGAATGTGCGAAGGTACAGCACGGGTGGACGCCGGTCGGAGGCTGTGAGGTCGGCGACATCGCGGGTCAGCAACTGCCTGCCGACGATGCGAAGTCGACGCCCCAGCCGCCCCGTCAGAAACCATGCGAAGGGGAAGGCCAGTGCCAGCAGCCAGCTCTGCCAGCCGTGGAAGAGCCACCCCGGCAGGTGATGGGCGGACAGTGCCGAGCCGTGGCCCGGCTCCTGGAGAGATTTGACCAGGATCAGCAGGCCGAGGGCGGCGACCAGGAGAGCCCAGCCCGCCACCAGAACTGCCAGACCGAGAACGGCGCGTACGGCGCCGATGGCGCCTGACTGTCGGGGTCGAGCGGGCCGTCTCGCCGTACGGGTGCCCGAGGTCCGATGCTCGCCAAAGGCGCGCACTTCCACGTGGCCGTCGCTGCCGCAGACGAAGATCCTTGCTTCGCGTCCGTCACCCACGGCGGCGAGATTAGGGGAGGCCGACCGGGCCCAGGGCGACTTTGTCGTAGCTCGTGGAGCGGAGGGGCGACGGTTCCGGGTGCGGTGAGCGCCACGCGGTGGCAGATCCACTTCCGAAATGAGGATGTTCGCGGGCCGTGCGACGGCCTCGTCCTCCAGGCGGTGAACATGTTCGACGCGGCCGTAGAGGAACACGTCCGAGCTCTCCACGAACCTCGGTCGTGGGTGGTGAAAGCGCTTGGTCTAGGAGCGGTGGCGTCCGGGGCACAAGCGAGCCTCACCGACGTCTTCGCAGGTGAGGCGGCGTTTGCGCCCCCGGCAGGACTCGAACCTGCGGCCAAGCGCTTAGAAGGCGCTTAGCGGGTCGCGTATCGCACCCTTACTGACCTGCTTCTCTTCCCGTGCTCGGCGTCTCATAGACCAGCCTTCGACACGCATTCGACTGGCGGCGGCCAAGTATCCGGTAGAGGCCGGATCGAGGAATCAAGATCACAAAAGGCCTCGTATGTGAGGCTGACTTCTCCTCTCGTGGCGCGCACTGTAGCTGTAGCGAGGCTGGGCGTCAGTACCACAGTTGGTACTGCCTTACCGGAGTGTCATGGACCACACTGGGACTCATATCGATCGGCAGGGCCGAACGCGTGGATACGACCACTCGGGCACTGACTCCGGCGCTCGTGCGCGAAATCCTGACGGAGCCACAGGGGTGCGGGAGGTGTGATGGATAGTCACTGGGAGCGCAACGGCCCAGAACCGTCATCGATTGATCGGAATCTCGTAGACGATCTCGCAGTGAGCGGCGGGCACCACGATGTCCGCCGTCTCCACGGGCCGCCCCTGGTCGCTGTAGTACGTCCGCCGGATGTGCGTGACGAGCGCGGCCTTCTGGATGCCCAGGAGTGACGCCTCCTCGGCGGTCGCCTGCCTGGGCTCAGGCTGCTCCACGGCGTGGCTGACGGTGACACCGATCGCGGCCATGCGGTTCACGACCCCCGCCCCGGCGTGCGGCCCTCCCTCCGGGAGAACAACGAGAGTGCCGGCGGTGAGGTCGTACGGCTCCCAGCTCGTCGACAGCTGCACGGGCCTGCCGTCGGCCAGGAACTCGTACGTCGTCCGGACGCACAGGTCGCCCTCGGCGATGCCGAGCCGCGTCGCGATGTCCACCGGGGCCGGCACCTTGGCCTCAGTCCGGCTCTCCCAGTCCCCTTGCCTGCCCACGGCCTTCATGTCCGCCCGGAACGGAGACCCGTCGGGCCGCTCACGCGCGGACGAACGGACCACCCGTACCCGCTGCCGGGGCTCGGCGACGTACGTGCCCGAACCGGCGCGGCCCTCCAGCACACCCTGGGAAATCAGCAGCTCCTGAGCCCGGCGGACCACGTTCTCGCCGACCTCATACTCCTGGCCGATCTGGGCGCGGGACGGCAGACGGTCCCCGGGCTCCCATACGTGCTCCGCGATCCGGCGCCGGAGTTCGTCGGCGATGCGGAGATAGGGCGGCTGCTCAGGCATATGGAAAATCTAGTCCACTAGCTCTAATCTAGTTAACTAACTTCACTGAAAGTGATCGTCGGTGACGGAGGCTGCCCTGTGCCCGCTTCGGGAGTTCGCGCGGCAGGCATCGCTGCCCGGCTGTCCGCCGTCGGGCTCTCTGCACGTCTGGAGGAGCACGCCGAATACACGTCGGTCGAAGCGGAGTTACCGGAATCGCTCTCCGCCGAGTCATGGCGGGAGGTCCTGGAAGTGGTGGCTGAGGCCGATCGGTTCGGGCTCCTCGCCACCAACCTGAACGGCCGCACCCTCTGGGCGGTCGTACACAAAGCGGTCCCCACGACGGGCGATGTCGGGGGACCGAGCCATCAGCGATAGGAGCTGAGCAGCGTGCTCAACCGTATCCGCCGTGCCGCCTCGCTCACCAGAGCGCGGTACTTCCCCAAGGGCAGGCATCGCCGGCCCTCAGCGCCCTCCCGGCCGACAGCCACCCCTGCCTTCTCGGCGGCGTCTGCCGACGCGTCGACGGTCATCCTGAGCCGGGCTTCCGAAACCGCGAACCACCGACACCCGCTCGCGGGGGAGGACAACGCACTCGTCCGCCCGTACGTGCTGGCTTGGGAGGAACGAGTACGGCCGCGCCCGGTGCTCGTCGCTTCCCATCTGCCGGCTGAAGCCTGGTCGGCCTTCGCGGGGGTTCGCTGATGCCTCGTCGCCAACAGCTTCACGTCACCGACGCCTCGGCCGTCCCCTACCGGTCGACCGCCTGTCGCATCGGCACGCACCTTGCCTGTGCGGAGTCCTCCCCTGTCCCCGCACCGATTGACCTACCCGTTGTCTACGAGACGTGCGCCTGCCTCTGTCACTCGGCGTCCGACCGGTCCGCGCTCGTGGAGGTGGAGCGGTGAGCGGCTGGGCACCCGGCGGTGCGCTGGTGTCCACCATCGAGGTCACCGCGACCACCGTGCAGCGTGGCGACGTCATCCAACTCGGCGGCCGGGCCTGCCGGGTGACAGACCTCTTCCAACTCCCTCAAGGCGCCAAGCAACTCCTCTTCGAGTCGGGTGAGCTGCTGACCATACACACGCGATCCCGGCTCACAGCCGTTCGCGTGCTGAGAAGGCGGTGACCCGGTCTGTGTCATCACGCCACCACGACATCGCCGAAGATCTCCGGCACCAGATCACAACCGGCCGCATCAAACCCGGCGAACGCCTACCGTCCGAGGCCTGCCTCGCCGACCGATACAAGGTCAGCACGGTGACACTGCGCAGCGCCCTCGCGGTCCTCCAGGGCGAAGGCCTCGTCGAGAAGATCCACGGCAAAGGTAACTTCGTCCGCCGCCCACTCCGCAAGATCGTGTACGTCGGCGGATGGGGGACGTTGGACCCGTGGACCGCTGCTGAAGCAGCTCTGCGCGTCACCGTGCGCACCACGACGGTCCAGGCAGACGGGCACCTGACGACATTGCTGAAGGTGCCGACGGGCAGCCCCCTCGCCGAATTCTTCTGCATCAGCCACGAGGGAGAGTCACCGCACGGACTGGCCCGCATCTACATCCCGCGCGACCTGGTCCCGGCCGGAGTGCTGAACGGCGAACCCTCCTGGCAGGAGACCGCCATACGGCTTGCCGTTCTGGGCTCGCCGCCGGCAACCGTCCGGGAGACGGTATGTGCCCGCCCACCAACACCGGACGAAGCATCGGCCCTCCGGACCGGCTCCTCCAAGGCAGTCCTCGCGATCACGCGCGTCGCGACCGACACCGCCGGGCGAGTCGTCGAGGCCGCCCTTCTGGCGTTCCCGGGGGATCGCGTCGACGCGGTCTTCACCACCCATCACATGACCGATGAGAGGCAGACGCAAGGATGACGGCACCGAACGAACTGCGCCTCCTCCCGTGGTCGGGGCCGGAGGGCAAACCCTGCTACCTGAACACCGACGACACGGGCGGCTACATGTCCCGCCTGGCGGACAACATCGAAGCGGTGCAACTGGGAACGGCGGCCGACTTGCTGGAGCATGCCTCGGACAACCTCGACGACCAGGACGCCGACCCGGAGGACCTGCGACGTTTGGCGAAGGAACTGACCGGGGCGTTGCGGGACGTGCTCCGCGTCGCGACCAGCCGCGGTCACCTCCTGGGGGCAAGCGACCCGCATCGCTCCTGAGGCGGGCGGCTGCGTTTAGCGCCTCCCGACGGCGACCTTCCGTTCCACCCCGGCGGGGAGAGGTACCCGGATGCGAGCCCGGGCCCCTCTCCCCGTCCCTATGCGTGACGCCCGAACCCCGCAACGGCTCCGGAGGGCCTGTCGGTCCCAGACGTGTGCGCAGGTCACAGGCTCACGGCCAGTGGGTGGGCGATCGCTCGTCCACAGATAGTCCACGACGCACCTCACCGCGGTGCTAGGTCGTGCGGCAGCCCGAGTCGCCCGGTGTCTCTCTGCGTGTGGAAGCCGCCGGCGTGACCTGGCTCCACAACGTGCATACGTCGCCGACCACTTGATGTTCTCCTTAACTGCTGACACTCTAAGGAGAGTCAAGCGAATGTGTGGAGCGGCCGCACAGACCAAGGGGGACCCATGCCCACGTTCAGCATCCACTTCGAACCCGAGATCCTCGCCCACCTGGCCAAGGCTGGGCTGGACGAGACGATTCACGTCACCCTCACGCTTGGGGGCGAAGGCGAGCGTCCAGATGCGGCCCCGGTCCTGCCTAGGGGACCCCTAGCGGAGATCATGAAAGCGGGTCTACTCGATGCTGGGACGGTCTTGACGTTCCATCAGCGCCGTGCAAACCGTCGAGGACGTGCCGTAGTCACTGCTGATGGACAGCTGATCGTCGATGGCCACTCGACAGCGTTCCCATCGCCATCCAAGGCAGCAGGGGCAGTCACCGGCAACTTCATCAACGGTTGGACCTTGTGGCACTTGCCTGACGGTCGGACGCTGGATGAGTTGAGGCGCGCACTGGAGCAGCGCGGCAACGAGTAGCTCAGGGGGCAAGACGGGGTCGAGCAACACTCTTGGCTACACGGTGCGTTGGGGATCTTTTTCTGGCAAGCTCTCCCCATGGCCAGGACTGCCGCATCTCCAAGCAAGCCCAATCAGCTCTACTACGGCGACAACTTGGGCATCATGCGTCGTAACCTGGCAGATGACAGCGTCGACTTGGTCTACCTCGACCCCCCGTTCAACTCCAACAGGTCTTACAACGTCCTGTTCAAGGAGAGGAACGGTGACGACTCACCTGCTCAGATCGAGGCCTTCGGCGACACCTGGGTGTGGAGCTATGAAACGGAAACTCTCTTTCAGGAGTTGCTGGAGAGTGACGCCTCAACGGCCGTAAAAGATGCCCTCGAAGCTATCCGGAAGCTCGTCGGGGAGAACGATGTTCTAGCGTACCTGACAATGATGGTGGCTCGGCTGATCGAGTTGCATAGGGTGCTGAAGGACACAGGGTCTCTATTTTTGCACTGTGACCCGACGGCCAGCCACTACCTCAAGATCCTGCTTGATGCCATCTTCGGGCCAACTAACTTCCGCAACGAGATCATTTGGCGGCGTACACAGGCCAAGTCTCTAATGAGCCGGCGTCTTCCCTCGAACCATGACGTGATCTTGGCTTATGGGAAAACCGAAGATGCTCTCTGGAATGATGACCGCCTGTTCCAGCCGTACAAAGAAGACGAGCTAGACGAGAAGACTCTAGCGAAGTACTCGCAACTTGATTCCGGCGGTCGTCGTTACCAACTCACGAGCCTCATTAATCCTAGCCCGGACCGCCCGAACCTCACTTACGAGTTTTTGGGCGTTACGAGGGTGTGGCGCTGGACCAAGGAGCGTATGCAGGCTGCATACGATGCTGGGTTGGTGGTGCAAACAGCTCCAGGACGTGTGCCGCGCTTGAAGCGTTACCTCGATGAGCAGCGCGGTAAGCCGCTAGGTGATGTTTGGACTGAGATTTCTCCGCTGAACTCGCGGGCGGCGGAAAGGCTTGGCTACCCGACTCAAAAGCCCGTGGAGTTGCTGCGTCGTATCATTGAATTTGCCTCTTCTCCTGGGGATGTAATTCTCGATCCGTTCGCGGGATGCGGAACTACCATCGATGCTGCCCAAAGTCTCGGGCGACGGTGGATCGGGATAGACATCACCACTCTGGCTATCGATTTGATCGACGCACGCCTTCGTCACACCTATGGTGAGTCAATAACTGAGAACTATGACATTCTCGGGATTCCCTTCGATATTGATGGCGCGCAGAAGCTATTTCAGAAGTCGCCATTCGAGTTCGAGCGCTGGTGTGTGATGCTTGTTGACGGCCAACCGAATGAGAAGCAGGTTGGCGATAGAGGCATCGACGGTGTTATTCGCATCCCTGTAGATAAGCGGGGTACCAGTGAGCGTGTCCTGGTGTCGGTGAAAGGAGGAGCCACAGGCCCCAGCCATGTGCGAGATCTGATTGGAACCGTAGAGTCCAACAAGGCTGCGATGGGGGTGTTCATCACCTTGAAGGAGCCCACTCCTGCTATGCGGGAGGCGGCAAATCATTCGGGAATATATGTCTACCCGGTTAACGGGCAGAAGTATCCAAAGGTTCAGCTCGTTAGCGTAGCCGAACTCCTCTCTGGTGTGCGCCCGAACGTGCCTACGAGTCTCCTTCCGTACTATCAGGCGCGACGTCGCCCTAAGGTAGAAGCGGAGCAGATGACCCTTGGTTAGTGGTGCTGCGGACGGCGGTTACTAGTACAAGCCTGGGTGGGGGCGTGGGGATCAGTTTCGACCGAACGAAGTTTGAAAAACTTCACGGCCCTTTCAATGAGTGGCCGAGACTTCTCTGTCCACAATGCGGAGAAATCACGCTGGAGCCAAGGATTGAGAAGTTCGAAAGCTTCGCCAGCCTCGAACTGCGTGAGACGGCCGCATCCGTCGACCCGGATGTGGAGGAGTCGGACCCTTTCGGATTCTTCTATGGCGAGTTGAAGTGTCCCCGCCTCCCGTGTGGAAACAGGCACATTGTCGTAGGTGAGTGGGACCTCGACTGGGGTCCTGCAAGCGTAAAGGGGTCTGAAGACGATCCCTACCTTGTCGGCTATTCGGTCAAGCATATACTTCCCGAACTCCCACTGATAGAACTCCCTGAGGGGACGCCTGAGGATTTGCAGGCTACGATCGCTTCAGCGTCGCGGGTCCTGTTGTCAGATTCGAATGCCGCAGCTAACAGGATTCGGTCGGCAATCGAGTGTCTGCTGACCCATAAGCGGGTGAAAAAGTTTGGCATAAACAAGAAGGGTAAGAGGGTGCGGCTTTCGGCACATGACCGCATCGAACTATTCAAACAAGTGAATGAGCCGGCAGGGGTTCAGCTCATGGCCATGAAGTGGATCGGAAATGCCGGAAGCCATGAAAGTGAATTCATTCCACTCGATCACGCCTTGAATGGGATCGAGCATTTCGCTCGCGCCTTGGAGTTAGTGTACGACCCTCGTGAGCGTGAATTGCAGAGAAGGGCCGCGCAAATCATCAAGGCAAAGGGCAAGGCCCCGAAGAGCCTAGAAGGGAAATGAGAATGGTGCGTAGGGATGTCGTCGAGGGTGCATCCATCACAGGCGTTGACCTTCTGCCCATTTTGCTGTCCGTGTCATAGCGCGTACCTCTGCCAGACCGCCCCCGCCTCCCATCCAGTCCGCCGTCGACCCACACACCGTGGAGCAGGCGTGGTTCATGGCGTCCAGGTGGAGCGCGCCACTGTACGAACGACCAGGAACAGCAGCCGCAGGAACAGACATATCAGGGCGGGAAGGCTGCGACCTGACCCGTCAGCGGTCCTTGCCGAGGGTGGGAAGGCCGCCACGGAACGGGCGGTACGCGGAGCCGTTCGCGCGAGGTGTGATGCCGAGCTTCTTCTTCAGCGTGGCCAGGTGTTCCGCGTCCGCGGCCGCCTGCTTGGCCTCGTCCTCGGCGGCCCGTAGCCGTGCGGCCTCCGCGTCGGAGACGATCCGCTTGGCTTTCCCTGTGTCGATGTTTTCTGTCGCCATGAGGAACCCGAGACCCCACAGCCGGTACCGTTCGGCGGCCTCGCTGTCGCCACGCTCGAGGGCTTCACGCTGTTGCGCTTCGAACCGTCGAGCCATGTCGATGCAGAGAGCATGCCGGCTTCTACCGATCCACGTCTTCCCGGACATGGTGTTGTCGCTGGCTCCCATGGTCCCCCCTCGTCGCCTGTGTGACGGATCGTAGGCGCCTCACGGTGAGAGTGGGAGACTTTCGCGGCGCTGCGTAAAGCAAGCTTGGGTGGGCGGGGTCTCGTTCGGGCTATCAGCGACGGCGGACGCCCTTACGCACCCGCAGATGACGGTAGCGGACTACGGACACACCCTTCGTGCCCCGACGGGAAGGGCGCCCTTCCGTCCCACACTCCACCGCGGGACGCTGGACGCCATGACCGACGACACCGCGGCGTTCCCGTCGCTCTACGAGTACGCGCTCGCACGACGATGCACCCGCTGCGGGGCAGAGCCCGGACTCCCCTGCAACGCTCCGCGGAAACATGATGAGATCGCGGCCCGCAACCGCATCCGGTCGGCTGTCCGACGACCACCGGTCGGGCTGAACCTGCTGCATCTACTGCATCTCGTGAGGATCGATGCTGGCAGTCGGCACCGCGATCGGGACGTTGCAGCCGCGCCATGGCCGGAGGATCGGGAGTCTGAGTGGCGATATGACACGCTGGACCAACTACGTGAGGAGCGTCCGTCCTCCGCCTGACGGCCGTTGCGGCGTCCTTGAACACGCAGAAGCTCCGCATGGGGAGCTGGCCAGCGAGTAGCAGGTGGGATCCGTCACGCCGCCACTGCCACCGGCCAGTGTTCGGCGCCGTACCGACCGCGCTCAGTTCAGCCACAACTGATCACTGGCGGCCGTGACCTGCGGCCGCCTTATCGATCCACGCTCTGACCTGCTGCTGAGCTGTCGGTAGTTGTCGACGTTGGTCACCATTGAGCGCCCTTCCACGGCCCCAGGACGGCCCGGCAGGGCGCTCGTGCGTGAGCACCGCATTAGGAGTTCGATCAGCAACCGCTCCGCTGGCTGCTGTCCTCTGACGCGACCGTCGGGCAGAGATGCTGATGTACGCCGCCGTCCGGCCTCGTTGATGTCAGCCGTGGATGTCAGAAGTCGCCCGGTGAGCGTCGGCCGGCGTCGGTGGCGTCGCCGCCTTCCAGCAGCGCTTTCAATGCTGCCAGGTCCTTGACGTTCGCTCGCCGCACAGCCGCGGCCATCATCGGAGCGCTCACTTTGGCAAAGCCCGATGGCTCGCCGCGGTTGCGCAGCGTCATCCGGGTATGGTCGGCGTCCACTGGCTGCCAGGTGTAGGTCGTTTCCATGGGAAACGGCCCCTGCTCGGTGCGCATCACGAGTCGTTCGGGGGAGTACTCGACGATTTCGTACGTGTAGGTCAGGGTGCGCCCCAGGAACCGGGCGACGAAGTCGAGCTTCGAGCCCACGGCGAGCGGCGGCGAGGTCCGCCAACGAACCGAGACGATGTTGGCGTACCAGTGCGGTGCATTGGTCGGATCCCCGGCATAGGCGGCGACCTCCGCGCAGGGACGGGCGATCACGGTCTCGGTGAGGACGTCGACAGCCATAACCTCAACGCTAGTCCGGCCACTCATTCTCGGGAGCTCGACACACGTGCGGCCCGCTCAGCCAGCACGCCGCGACGGTCGACCCGTGACAACGGTGCCGGGGCCCTCAGCTTGGGAAGCTGCGGTCATCTGGGGCCCGTTCGGGCGCTCACCTCGGCGGATGGCTGTAAAGCCGTCTCATCGGGCCTGAGTGCTTTCACCCTGGTTCCCGCTGTATCTGGTGCGCTTGTGGTGCAGGCGCTCGGCCCATCGCCGGGGAACACCGCTGCGGCCGACGGAGCTTGCTGGCCCCGGATGCTTGCGAGGGGCGGCGGGAGCAACGGGGGCTCACCTGCCCTGCGCCGCCGGAATGCCTCGAACTGCATGGGGAGGGCGTATACGTAGTTCAAGATTGCTTCTGTGAGCAGCAGAGCATCATGTGCATCCTGCCTCTGTACCGGTATGCCGTTGTGGTGCGCTCCGTGGTTACCGAGACCTCGCAGCTCCTGGGCCCACTCAAGCAGGCGACCATCAAGCTTCCCGTCGGCCGCGAGTTGCTTGAGTGCATTTATCAGTGGCTTCGCGGTCGCTCCTTGGTCGAGGCAGAGACCTTCGAGGACCCGTCGGACCATGACAGCCGTCGCAGTGAAGGCCTTGCTGGTGAAGCAACGGCGAGCTTCTTCACACTCGTCGCGCAGCTTGCTCGGAACGCTGAAACTGAGCTGATCACCCGTAGGTGGGTAGACCCGTATGGGGTCAGACCAGCACCCTTCGAGGTCGTCACCCTGGGTCACGACCAGGGCCCTTCCGCACTCAGTGCACTGCGCAAGAGTGACGAGATCGCCGGGTCCCCACATGTCTGTGTCCGGTTCCAGTACGCGCCCAGCGGCAGCGGCGATCACTGGCTTATCGCACTCAGGGCAATGGACGACGACCGGTGCCGTCGGATGAGGCAGCTCAAGAGTCACACACCGAAGCTAGCGGAGGCGCTACTCACCAACCGTGAGTTTGGCGTAACAGGCGCTGACGAATATTCGACAGCCGCCCAGCCGAGAGGACTGAATGGGCGCTCAACGGGTCGCTGAGATCCAGAGCTTGAGGACGACGGCTCACGTCGGTCAGTTCGATCACGCAACGTCTTCGGGGTCGGCCCACCCGCTGTGTGCCCCCGACGACCTTGGACAAATGCCAGATCTCCGGGTGCTGGCATAACACGTCCAGTGTGGCAGATCATCGCCGGGACCCCAGGCCACAGCGGGGTGGGGGTGGTCACCCGTGGGTGCCGACTGTCAGCGTTGGTCGGCCTCGGACGGCCCAGGGACGGCCCAGCGGTCGCTGTATGCGCCGGACAGGCTCACAGATCGATACGCTCTCTCACCACATCATCGGCAGGCTCTCCGTAGCGCAGCACGACGTACGCCGGCCGAAACGGGAGCGCGCGCAGGCCTGGCTCCATGACCCGGTACAGGGCTTCCGCATCAGGTCCGTAGGCGAAGATCACTACCTCGCCGCCACCGAACTCGTTGCCGTCGACTTCACCGACATCTGCGGCTTCGACCGCGGCCGTCATCGACCGCTCGGCTTCAAAGACCAGCGCCCACTGATCGGACTCGCCGAGGTCGCCGCCGCCCAGGTGGAACCGAGCGATCACAGCGTGCTCCGGAGGTATCTCCGGCAAATCAAAGAGTGCGTCCTGCATGGCAGCACACTCCCACCCGGCTCTGACAGTCATCCCCTGCCAGGATCCGAGCATGCGGCTCTCGATCGACATCCGCCTTGTAAGGGCGGGGATGAGGAAGGACCCTGGTGTGCAGGTCACCCCAGCTCTGAAGAGCTCGCAGGTCACCGGCACATCTAAGCTGATGCGAGCCGCTGTTGACCGTGGTTGACCGCTCTATCTGGCACGGCTGTGGCACGCGCCGTGAGACCAGGCGCTTCGAAGATGCGGGCATACTCGGACGGCCCGGCGGCACCCTGTCGCTACCGTGCCGCCCAGCGCCGCTGACGTCCGTCGTCGTTGCCATCAACGCTGCCTTCACTGCCGTCAGTAGTTTGGGCGAAGACGACCGGCCAGCCGTGGCGCTCGCACTGCTACCTCCTGCAGTGCTGGCAGGCTGTGAGCCCCTGTTCCTTTGCCTCGTCCTCCGATATCGAATCCTGCCCCATGTAGGTGTCCTGCTTCCCGTTCAGCGACGGACAGCCAGCGTCAGTGTGGTATTTGGTCCGGTGGTCTCCGATGCGTACGTGAACAGTGCTCATGAGGTCTCCCGAGCTGGTCGCCTGACGATGTGTAAGCCGGAGATGGTGAGAAACACCCCATCTTGCCGTACCGCCAGGCGTAGGCGGAAACCCGTTAGGTCGAGGGGGTGTGACCTGGGCTTTTGCCGGTCACGGCTGGGGAACGTCTGTCACTGCCGGTCGCCGCTGGTCGGCCCCGGGCGGCCTCGCACGGCCCAGAGACGGCCCGGCAGATCGACGGGTCCAGTGGGCCAAAAGCCTGCGCGACGGCGTCCGACTCTGCTGGGATCCTTCCCGTGACTGACTCACTACTTTCCGCGATCATGACAGCGATCACGGCTTTCGCTGGATCCTCGCTGGCGCTCTGGGGCATCCGTCACCAGGTGGCGGCCCAACTAGAAGTAGCCGGAAACGACAGGGTCGAGCGCCGAGCTGCTGAGAGTCGGGCTGCGCAAAAAGCCGCTTGCGCTCAGTTCATCGACACCGCTATCCGCTGTGCCGCTCTGGTGCAAGAGATCAGACAACCCGGCATCGCGGACAACGAGTACCAAGATCGCGTAGCTTCGGCACGAAGCGCACTATCCGACCTGGTTCGCGCGCAAGCCGTCCTCAGCGTCGAGGGGCCCGGCAGCGTGGCCGCTGCTGCGACTCAAGCGCGCTGGAGCGTCGATCAGGAGTTCTCGGCGGCCCGCGCTGAACGCACCGGCTCCATTTCCACCGAATCCGTCAATGCCAGGGGCGACTCCAGGCGCCAAGCTGTGGGCCGCGTAGGCCAAGCCGCGAGGCGAGCCTTTGGGAGCGACGACGGACCTCCCCTGGCTGCTCCTTGCGTAGGCGGCATGGCCTAAAGGCGACCAGTTCGGCGAGGTCTGAGCGAGTGCCATGCGCGCCCATAGGCCTGGCCGTTTACACGGTTACACAACGCGGATCCTCAGCCCGGTTCCGTCGCTGCCGACTGAGACGGCCTGGCGCTGGGCACTGATCGCAGTTGCTCCAGCCGGAACTGATGACCACGAACCGCGGAGTCGGTGAGCTCTCCTGAGGTAGGCACTGACCCTCCCTTCACGGAGATTTTCATACATCCCCTTTTCGACCCCTCTGAAGATTTCGAGAGATGCACCGTTGGGGAGTGGCATGGAATACTCGACACCGACGAACGGGTGTGAATCAATGTCGAACTCGGAACTGACTGTAAAGGTCTGCCAATCCGGGGCTTGATCATCTATGGGTAAGCGCTGATACGCCGCGGTGCTTGGCGTGGAGAATCTCGATGCCGCAGTGTTGTCGCCCGCAAAACGTAGAACAGAGTGAGCGGCGCTCCTTGCGAGGACGCGGAATAACCACTTCTTTCCGTCCTCAGGAACCTGGAAGACGACAGGGAGCTCGCTTAGGCTCGCCTCGTACTCTGCGTGCGCGGCCTGCAAGTCTGCTTCGCTAGGCTGGAAATCTTCAGCTCCGAGAAGCCCTCTCTGCCGCGCATAAAACTGTTCGAAGGTGGGCTTGCCCGACGTCCATTGCTGGGGACCGGGATCCTCGGATATTAACGCATCGAACTCTTCAGATCCGCCACCCCACAGGTCGTCGTCTCCAGGGGGATCGAGCACATCTATAGAAACGCCTGCCGTGGACAGGCGGGAGGCAATGATGAGGCTTGGCAAGGTACGAGACCCTACTTCGATGGAACCCACTTGAAGGGAAGCAGTGGCCAGCTGGCGTTTTGAATGGTACGCGTTTCCGTGGGTTCCCTTGCATTCCAAGACGTACACTTTGCACCCTGAATTACCGCCTCCGGCACGACGGCCGACCAAAAAGTAATCGGGGCGCATTGCCGCCTTATTTTTCTGCCGGACCAGGCCTACTCCTTCGATGAAGCCAGCTTCCAGCGCCACATCCACATCAACGCTCGAAAAGAGCCAACCGGGATACTTTCGCTCAAGGATCCGTTTAGCCACCACGAGAGCTAAGCCAATACCGAGTTGCTCTGACTGTGCCACTTTGTGGTGATGCACTATATCAGAGCCCGCCTGAGTCAGAGCCAGGACTTGTTTTCTGTTACTCCTAAGAGTAGCGCAGTAACGTACATGCGCCCAATGGCGGGCGATATCAGCAAAGGGCGAAGCCGTAATGAAAGTGGTAGCCAACCCTAACTCGCGCAGCACCTCCGCAGGACTGGACTGGATTCCGCTAAATAGCTTGGAGGGAATCGAATAAACAGGCTTGCGGTATAGGTAGGAAGCACCGCGCTTTGGCCCGACGCGCTCTCGAGCCTCCTTTTCGACCTCTTCTGCTAGTTCTGGCGTCGAACTGACAACGAGCTTGGAAGGTGTCCCCAGCTCCCGCACTAAGGCGCTGAAGTCAAGATGCACGTTTCCCCCCAACACAGCTGCTTGAGCAGGTCGACCGTAGATGCGGACGCGAGCAGGCACAAGACCGCATGTCGTGATCGCGGGCGACATGCTGGAGGTGGGTTCCCACGTTGGGGGGACGTCGGCCGCTTCCAGCAGGCCCGGGTCGCCGAGATGCAGCGAAGTGAGCGCGAGCGGGGGCCGGCCGTCTCGAGGATGGGCGGCAAGATCCTGCACAGCTACAACTGATCAGCCGCGGCCGTGGCCTGCGGGCCTAACCGATCGGCGCTCTGACCTGCTGCTGAGCTGTCGGCAGTTGTCGAGGCTGGTCAACATTGAGCGCCCTTCCACGGCCCGAGGATGTCCCGGGAGGGCGCTCGCACCTTCCTCAACTGGCCTGCTGGGTGTGGGAGTTCGACACCATTCGTGATCTAATTAGCCTCAGTTAGCGACAGTGGGGGTAACTTAATGAACGATACAGCCAAGATCCGGCGCTCCGTGAAGTTGGGACAGGTGTTCACTCCGAGTGCTCCCGTTGCAAGCCGGGACTTCTTTGCGGGGCGCGTTGATCAGATCATGGATGTTTCGAACGCGATCTTGCAGCCAGGAAAGCATGTCATGCTTTACGGCGAACGTGGCGTCGGAAAGACCTCGCTTGCAAATATCCTCTGGGATTTGCTGTCCCCACTCTCGGGGGTCAAGGGTAGCTCCGTGAGGGTCAACTGCTCGACTCAGGACAACTTCCGAAGCATTTGGACGAAGGTGCTGCGACAGGCGAACTGTGAGGTGCCGGAGGCTTGGGCTTACGCTACGCCAGATCCTGATGAGATCCGGCATCTCTTGGGGCAAATCCCAGGGGATAACATCGTGATTCTCGACGAGTACGACCGGATAGAGGATGATGACTCCCTTTCTCTAATGGCGGACCTCATTAAGGCGCTGTCCGATCATCTTGTCAGGACCAAGCTTGTAATTGTGGGAGTCGCCGACTCTATTGATCACCTATTCGGTGAGCATGAATCGATCCAGCGAGCCATCGAGGAAGTACAGATGCCTCGGATGTCGCAGGATGAACTAATCAGCATCATCGATAACGGTCTGACGGCAGTAGAAATGACAATCTCGCCCGAGGCGCGACAGCGGATCGGGCGACTCGCTGAGGGGTTCCCGCACTACGTGCACCTATTGTCGCTCAGTGCAGCAAAGAGGGCAGTTGCGGATGACCGCGATAACGTGACGGTTGAAGATGTCGCCGAAGCTGTTAACAGAGCGGTCGAGAAACACTCACTCCTAAAAGAATATCAGGCTGCAATTCAGAGCCCGCGCCCAGGAACGCTATTCTCTAGAGTTCTGGCTGCCTGTGCACTGGCGGAGAAGAATCGGCTCGGGCAATTTACGGCTGGCGCGGTCCGCGAACCTTTGAGTCGCATAATGGTTAAGCCCTACGAGATCCCAGCCTTCGCGCCTCACCTCAAGGCGTTCACGGGTGACGAACGCGGTTCAGTCCTCAAGCGCGAAGGGCCTGAACGTCGGTATACATATCGATTCCGCAACCCGCTAATGCAGCCCTTTGCGATTCTGACGTCTCTCGCGGAAGGAGAGATCCCCGAAGAGTATTCAGCTGAGATTCTCAGCTAGGGACATGCGCCTCCTTATGGTAGGGCGGCGGAGCGGCTTTGGGCTGGAGCTGCTTTGGCGCGAGTGATCATGGCCCCGTAAGCTTTCCGCGCGTCGGGCAGTCTGTGGACCTGCCCGGTAAAGCACGACGTTGGGGCCATGATCTTCGAGGCTCGCGCCAAAGTGGCTGCCTAAAGCCGTGGAGCCGACCGCCTCAGCCACAGAGGGTGTCTCGCCACTCATGCCCGCAGCCGCGAGCGCGCCGCCGGGCGCGGCCAGCCGGGGCGGAGACAGGAGGCAGGCCGCGCCGCAGAGGCGGCGCGCGCCCGCGCCGTGCGCGGGCCTTGATGAAGGAGAGAAGGTTTTATCCCGCTGGGATGAGGCGCTTGCCGTCGTGGCTGCGTACGTGGGGGCCGTTGTCGTCCAAGGCGTCGAGGAGTCGGACTGCGAAAACCTCGGCCATGCGCTCGCTGACCTCGTCGGGTGTGAGCCAGGAGACGGCCGTCGACTCGCTTGAGGTGCGTTCGATGCCGCCGGAGGGCTTGCAGCGGAAGACCAGGGCCACGATGCCGCGGGTGAGGTTCTTGTAGACACCGGTCAGTTCGTCCACCTCGACGTGGATGCCGGTCTCCTCCAGGACCTCGCGGGCGACGCCGGCCTCTGGGGTCTCGTTCAGTTCGAGGATGCCTCCGGGAAGCTCCCAGGTGCCGTTGTCGGCTCGGCGGATCGCCAGGAGGCGGCCGTCATCGCGCACCACCACTCCGGCCACGGATACGGAGTGCAGGGGAGACGGCGTCGCTTCCTGTGCTTGACTCATGTAGAGGAGCATAGGAGGCAGAGAAGGACTATGGGAACTGCGGCTGGAGGGGTCGGGTCCGGACCTCGGTACGTGCAGATCGCGGACGAGATCGTGCAGCAGATCCGGGCGGGGGTTCTCAAGCCTGGCGACATGGTGCCGAGTGAGTCTGAGCTGGTGGAGCGCTACGGCGTGTCCGGCGGGACGATCCGTAAGGCCATGGTTGAGGTGCGAGCGAGTGGGCTGGTCGAGACCCGGCACGGCAAGGGCTCGATCGTGAAGAACCGGCCTCCTGTGCGGCACCGCTCCTCCGATCGCTTCCGGCGCTCGCTCCGGCAGGGCGGACAGGCGGCCTACCTTGCGGAGTCCGCCCAGTCCGGCGCCACCGCCAAAGTCAGCGTTCTCTACATCGGGCCCATGGAGGCGCCCGAGGATGCGGCCCAGCGACTGGGCGTCCCCGTCGGTACTCAGGTGCTGGCCCGCCGGCGCCTCTACTTCCGTAACGGCACCCCGGTCGAGACCGCGACGTCGTACCTGCCCTGGGACGTCGTGAAGGACATCCCGGAGTTGTTCGCCGAGAACCCCGGCGGCGGTGGCATCTACGCGCGACTCGAAGACCACGGGCATGAGTTCGCGGAGTTCGTCGAGACGCTGCAAGCGCGGCCAGCCTCCAAGGCGGAAGCCTCGGAGCTGGCGCTGAGTCCGGGTGCGCCCGTGGTTCATCTGATCCGTGAGGCCCGTACGACGGCGGGCCTCGTGGTCGAGGTGTGCGACACCCTCATGGCCGCTGACCAGTTCGTTTTCGAGTACCGGATCCCTGCCGTCGACTGACGCACACTCAACTCTCCGCAACCCGTCGCGAGTTCCTCTTCGTGGCGGGGTTGACTCATGTACAGGAGTGAGGCACTCTTCTTCACGTCACTCATGTACATGAGTGACAGAGTTCAGCATCTATAGAGGAGTGATCTCTGTGCGTCAGATTCCCGTCGACACCGCCGGCGCCGTCGTGATGGTCGCCAAGGCCCCGCAGGTCAAGGTCCGTGACCGCCGCACCGGCGAGATCGCCACCGACGCCGAGACCGGGGCCAAGCTGATGACGGTTGACGTGATGTTCGCGGCGAACGAGGAGGTGGAGATCCTCTCCATCACCGTCCCGGAGCCCGGCATCACTGGCGAGCTGGCCATGGGCACGCCGGTCGCGCTCACCGGGCTGATCGCCCGGCCCTGGGAGAACGACTTCAACGGCCAGAAGCGGCACGGCATCGCGTTCCGCGCGGTCGCGGTCACCTCGCTCGCCGACGCGGCCGCAAGGCCCAAGGCGGCCTGATCATGACCGGCTTCACGGTCGCCCTGGTGCTGGTCGTCGCCGCCGCGGGTCTCCTGCGGTGGCGGCGCCCCGCCTGGTACTGGTTGACGTTCGGGGTCACGCTGGCCGTGGTGCGGGTCCTGGTCCGGTACGGCTCCGTCATGGACGCGTGCGGGTTAACCGTTCCGCCCGCGCGGTGGCGCCTCGCCCTCGCCCGTGCCACCAACCGGCCCATACCGGGGCCACGTGCCCCGCGCATCCTGCGGCTGCGGCCCACTCGTACCGGCCTGGTCCTGCGGCTCAAGCTCCGGCCCGGGCAGGACGCCTTCGACGTCGCCGCCGCCTCGGACCGGCTCCGACACTCGTTCGCGATGTACGGCGTGACCTCGCGGGAACTGCGCTCCGGCGTCGTAGAGGTGCGGATGACCGGCTACGACGTGCTCAAGCGGGTGCAGATGCCGGCCAAGACCGAGACCCAGACTATGCGGGTACCGGTCGCCCTGCGACAGGACGGCTCGGTGCACTACCGCGACTACCGGGCGATACCCCACGCCCTCACCCTCGGGGCCACGGAGTCCGGCAAGTCCGTCTACCAACGCAACCTGGTCGCCGGGCTCGCCCCGATGGACGTTGCCCTCGTCGGCATCGACTGCAAACAGGGGGTTGAACTGTTCCCGCTGGCCCGCCGGTTCTCCGCGCTGGCCGACGATCCCGACACCGCCGCCGACGTGCTCGACGCACTCGTGGTCCGGATGGAGCGCACCTATCAGGTCATCCGGGCTCAGCAGCGGATCGCCGCTGACGTGCCGGACGCCGAGATCGCTGCCGACATCTGGGATCTGCCCGATCACCTGCGTCCGGTCCCGGTCGTGGTCCTGGTCGACGAGGTCGCCGAACTCGCCCTCTACGCCAACAAGGAGGAGGAGAAGCGCCGGGACCGCATCATCACCGCCCTGGTCCGCCTCGCCCAGCTCGGCCGCGCGGCCGGCATCTACCTCGAAATCTGCGGACAGCGCTTCGGCTCCGAACTCGGCAAGGGCATCACCATGCTCCGCGCCCAGCTCACCGGCCGTACCGCCCACCGCGTCAACGACGAGACATCCGCCAACATGGCCTTCGGCGACATCGCCCCGGACGCCGTACTCGCTGCCATCCAGATCCCGGCCGAAATGCGGGGGCTCGCCATCGCGGGCGACTCCTCCGGAGGATGGCACCGCATCCGTGCCCCGCACACCTCGCTCCGCCAGGCCGTGAACATATGCAACCGGCACGCCGACCGGACCCCGGACCTGCCTGAGCTGGCACCGTTCCGGCCCGCCCTCTCCGCCTCCGCTGCCGCTCCCGTGTCGCTGGCCAAGGCTTCCTCAGCCGCCGTCTGATCTCTCTCTGATCCCCACCGGTCGGCGCGACCGCCACCGCGCCAAGTCCCTACCCCCGCCATGCCCAAAGAAGGGAGACCCCGCCGTGTGCCCGAACTGCGAGGACTTCGCCCGGACCGTGCTCCTGCTCGGCCAACTCGCCCTGTACGCCGACATGGCCGGCGCCGACCTCGACTTCGTGGAAGCCGTCAGCGCGTCCCTCGCCGTCTCGCTGCCCGAGCCCCCGCCCGGCGCGTTCCCGCCCGGCTACGACCCCGACGGCGGCCCCGCCTACCCCGGTGACTCCTGATGGCTGCCCGTCACGGCCTCCGCGTCGACGCGGTCCTGGTTCAGGCCGTCATCGCAGGTGCCCTGTCCTTCGCCCACCTGCACGACCTGGCCTCCGCTGCCGGTCAGAACGGGTGGAAGGCCTGGGCCTACCCGGTCAGTGTCGACCTGCTCCTGGTCGCCGCCTGGCGGCGCCTGCGCAGTGAGGGCCCGTCCCGGCTGGCCTGGTGCTGGTTCCTCGTCGCGCTCGTCGCCTCGCTCGGCGCCAACGTCGCCACGGCCGGGTTCCTCGACCTGGCCGACCCGCCCGCCCTGCTCCGCCTCGGCATCGCCGGATGGCCCGCGCTCGCCTTCCTCGGCGGCACCCTCCTCGCGCACTCGTCGGCTGCGGAGTTGGGGCCGGTGACGCCCGCATCCGTCGCGGACGTGGAGGAGGTCGTGTCTCCGGTCGAGCAGCCGGTCCCGGACGCCGAACGCGCATCGGCACCTGAGCCGGTGCCCGAGCCTGACGCGGCCCCCGCTTCTGCGGCCCCGGCTCCCGCTCCTCCGGTCCCCGCCGTCCTCGTTGACCACGCCCGCAAGGTCGCCGACGAGTACCGCGCCCGCACCGGTGCCCCGATCGACACGGACACCCTGCGCTCCCGCCTCGGCGTACCGCCCCACCTCGCCGACGCCATCGCCGCCCACCTCACCTGACCAGCAAGAGGAGGAAGACCGATGACCCGTGACCCGGCCGATCTGACCGCCTCCGACTATCTCGACGGTGCACGCGAGATGACCGCCGCCAACCGGCCCTTCCTCGCCCACCTGCTCGCCGAGGAAGCCGCCCGCCTCACCGCCGACCCGGCCACTGCCGCCGGCATCCGCGCCAGCTTCCCCGCCCCGACCACGGCCCGAGAGGAGACCGACTGACATGCCCGCCCGCGACCACTTCCACTCCGTGATGCGCATCGGCCCGGTGCAGATCGGCACACACCGCGACCGCCACGGCCAGACCAAGCACGCCGCCGTGTGCACCTCCGACGACTGCGGCTGGTCCGCCGACTACTCCAGCCAGTCCGCGGCCCAGCTCGCCGCCCGCACCCACCGCTGCCGCGTCCGCTAGGAGACCCACCGCCATGCAGGTCCCGCTCTGGTTCGCCCTGCTCGTCGTCGGCTACCTCGGCGTCAAGCTCATCCGCCCGCCGGCCTGGCTCATCGCCGTACTCCTGCTCGGCGGCTTCCTCCTCGCCGACAGCGTCCTCGCCCCGGCCATCAACGCCCTCGTCAAGTAGCCCGCCCGCGAGAGGAGATCACCAATGTTCCGCCCGAAGATCCCCACCATGCCGATGCCGACGGGCCTCACCACCCCGCTCGCCGTCGTCGAGCCGACCACCGTCACCCGGCACGCAGAGACTCCGCTGGCCGTCCCGCCGACTCCGACGCCATCCCGGCCCACGGTCCAGCTCACCCCCGGCACCGCCCTCGCCCTCGTCGGCGGCGGCACGGCCGTCGTCCTGGTCCTCGGCGCCGTCCTGGTCTCCCTGCTCCTGGCGGTCGCCATCACCGGCGCCTCGGTCGCCGTCTGCGCGGTCGTCCTGCGCTCCCTGCTCGCCTCCGACACCAAGCGTCGCTGACCGGCACCCGGGCGGCCTCGATACCGCCAAGCATCCGCCGCCCGGGCGCCGTCCCTGTCCGACTCGCAACCGGAAGGAACACCAAGCATGGCCCACCGCGCCTCACCCGCGACACCGAGTGCGCCCATGCCCGACACATTGCTCGACCCGATCACCCTCGGGGACGTGCTCCGGGTGGCTTCGGCCTCCGACTACACCCGCTGGGAGGACCAGATCCGCCGCACCGGCGGCTGCTCCGACCCGATCCACCTCACTGGCTGGGTCCTCCACAAGGACAAGACCAGCGGCGAGACCCTGCACCACTACTCAACCGAAAAGGAGCCGGGCGGACGCCTCCGCCTCGCCTGCGGCAACCGCCGGGCCTCCCGCTGCCCGTCCTGCGCCTGGACCTACGCGGGCGATACGTACCACCTGATCCGCGCGGGCCTGGCCGGAGACGACCGCCGCGACGTCCCCGCCACGGTCCGCGATCACCCGCGCGTCTTCGCCACCCTCACGGCGCCCTCGTTCGGTCCGGTCCACAACCGCCCCGACCACGGCTCCTGCCGCTGCGGCACCCCGCACGCGCCCGACGCCCCGGAGCTGGGGACCGCCCTCGACCCGGACACCTACGACTACGCGGGCGCCGTGCTGTTCAACAACCACGCCGGACAGCTCTGGCAGCGCTTCACCACCCGACTCCGCCGCGAACTCGCTGCCCGCGCCGGCCTGCCTCGAAGGGAACTCACCGAACACCTTCGCGTCTCGTACGGCAAGGTCGCCGAGTTCCAGAAGCGCGGAGCCCTGCACTTCCACGCCGTCGTACGCCTCGACGGCCCGGAAGGGCCCGGAACGCCGCCGCCCGCCTGGGCCACGGTCGACCTCCTCACGGACGCACTCCACGCAGCCGCAGCGCACTCGTACACGTCCGTCTCGGTCCCGGCTGCCGGTGACGAGCCCGCCCGTACCTTCCGCTGGGGCCAACAGCTCGACGTCCGCCCGGTCAAGGCCTTCGGTGACGGCTCCGACATCACCGAACAGGCCGTCGCCTCGTACGTAGCCAAGTACGCGACCAAGGCCGCCGAGAACACCGGCACCCTGGACCGTCGCCTCGGCGAACTCGCCGAACTCGACCACCACCAGGTCCCCGAGCACACCCGCCGCCTCATCACCGCGTGCCGCGACCTGGACAGCCTCTACCCGGACCGGCGCCTCTGGGCCTGGGCGCACATGCTCGGCTTCCGCGGGCACTTCTCGTCCAAGTCGCGGACCTACTCGACCACTCTCGGCGCCCTCCGCAAGGAACGCGCCGACTACCGCGCCGCCCAAGAGGCATCCGTCCTCGGCCTCGACCACCGTGAGCCGGACACCGTCCTCGTCCTGGCCGACTGGCAGTACGCCGGCCACGGCCACACGCCGGGTGAGGCCGCCCTCGCCGCGACCATCGCCCGCGACCTCCAGACCAACCGCGAGACCGCCCGCGACGCCCTCCTGAGTGAAGGGAGCACGGAATGACCACGGCCGTCCGGTCACGACGCACCATGCTCACCCTCGCGGAGGTCTGCGAGGAACTGGCCATCTCCCGCTCGACCTTCTACGACTGGCGGGCCAAGCGCCGTGCGCCGCGCTGCATCAAGCTCCCGAACGGCGACCTCCGGATCCGGCGGAGTGACCTCGATCACTGGCTCGACGACTGCGAGGACGCCGCCTGATGGAGACGACGTACGACGTGAAGATCTACAAGATCCTCACCTACAAGGGCGCCCGGAAGACCACGTACACCGTGCGTTGGACTGTGGCGGACAAGCGCTGGCGTGAGCCCTTCAACACCGTTGCGCTCGCCGAAGGCTTCCGCTCCGAACTCATCCGGGCCACGGGCAAGGGCGAGGCCTTCGTTGTCGCTACAGGCCTCCCGGTGTCCCATCGTTCCAAGTCGGCTGCCATGAGCTGGTACAAGTTCGCCGTCGAGTATGTGGATGCCCGCTGGTCACAGCTCGGCGGCAACAGCCGCAAGAACATCGCCAAGACCCTGACCGCGACCACCATCGCGCTGCTGCGGGCCAAGCCCACCCAGTTCGCACCTGCGGCCGTACGCACCGCACTGCGTGAGTGGGCGTTCAACACGAATCGCCGACCGGACGCGCCCCGAGACGTGGTGGCCATCCTCAAGTGGGTCGAGCGGAACTCCCTTCCCGTCTCCGTCTGGGAGGACCCCGAGAAGGTCGACCAGGTCCTGCAGGCCATCGACACGCGCCTCGACGGCAAGCAAGCGGCGGCCTGGTCCCGGAAGCGCAACCGCCGGATCCTCAACGTCGCCATGAAGTATGCGATCCGGCGGCGCATCCTGCGGACCAACCCCCTGCCCAAGGGCAAGGAGTCGACGGCCGCCACGAAGACCACGAACGCCGTGGACAAGCGGTCCTTGCTGAACCCCGAGCAGGCCGCGGCGATTCTCGACTGGATCCGGCGCCGGCCGCGCGGCGGCAAGCGGCTCCACGCCTTCTTCGCCACGCTGTACTACTGCGGCCCCCGGCCCGAGGAAGCCGTAGCCATGCGCGTCGAGGACGTGACCCTGCCCGACCCCGACGCCGACGACCAGTGGTGCGAGCTGCTGATCCACACAGCGACGCCGGAGATCGGGAAGCAGTGGACCGACACGGGAGAGATCCACGAGCAACGCGACCTGAAAGGCCGTGCGGAGGGTGAAACGCGCACCGTGCCGGGGCATCCGACCCTGACGCGTATCCTGCGGCAGCACATCGAGGACGAACAGCTCCAGCCGGGTGATCTGCTCTTCCAGGGTGAGTCCGGCGGCATCCTCGCCGGCTCCGTCATCCGCCGGGCCTGGCGCAGCGCACGTAAGGCCGTACTGCCCCCGCACGTCTTCGAGTCGCCCACCGGGCGGCGGGTGTACGACAACCGGAACACGCGCCTGACCAAGTGGCTCAACGACGGCATCCCACCCGCCCAGGTGGCCGAATGGGCCGGGAACAGCGTCGCCGTGCTCCTGGCGACCTACGCCCGGTGCATCGACGGGCAGCTGCCAGACCTCAAACGGCGGCTTGAAGCTGCGGGAGACCTCCCTGAGGCGGAGGTGCCAGGTGTTGGCTGATCTTCCTGGGGTCGAGAACTTCGACACGTATTCGACACGGCCACCCGCAAAAACCCGGTGACAGCCGGACAGCCCCGGAGTCTTCCCTTGATCACCAAGGGCGGGCCCGGGGCTTCGTCAAAGCCCCTCGCACCCGCCCTGACCAGCAAAAAGCCCTCCCAAGCGGGAGGGCGAAGCCTGGCGCCCCCGGCAGGACTCGAACCTGCGGCCAAGCGCTTAGAAGGCGCCTGCTCTATCCACTGAGCTACGGGGGCCGGTGTGGTGGCCTGTCGTGGTGCCCGGGTGCGGGCTGATCCGTGACCATGCCGGGGACAAGGATAGAGCTCCCGGGCCCTTGCCCCTGATGCTTCCCCTCCGTGGCTCGATGTGGAGGTTCAGTGAAGCGGTCCCGATAATCGCAGGCAGGTGCGAATCGTGCATCGCTTTTGACGTCTCACGCCGCGGGTGTTGTGCACTCGTTATGCCTGCGTCCCAGTCGCCCCTTCCATCCCATGTGTCCTGTCGGCGCGCAGACATCTCCATATGCTTCAGAAAGCCTCCAAAATTGGGCATTCTTCGCATGTGGTGACCTTGGACGTACGGCCTCAGCTGCTCGACGCACTCTCCGCCCTGCGCGACCGTGTCGCCGCCGCACGCTTCCCGTTGCCCCTGGCGGGGGCTCCACGGGCGCGTGCCAACCGCGACGAACTTCTCGCACAGCTCGACGACTATGTGGTGCCCCGGCTGAGAGAGCCTGAAGCACCGCTTCTGGCCGTCGTCGGAGGATCGACCGGCGCCGGAAAGTCGACCCTCGTCAACTCCCTCGTGGGCCGCAGGGTCAGCGAGGCGGGCGTGCTGCGGCCCACCACCCGTACGCCCGTACTCGTCTGCCACCCCGAGGACCACCACTGGTTCAGCGGGATGCGCGTCCTGCCCGACCTCACGCGCGTGTGGGTGCCCCACCAGGAGGGCCCCGACGATCTCAACGCCCTCGTGGGGCGCGAGGAGCGGGTGCTGCGCATCGAGACCGCCGACACCCTGCCGCGCGGACTCGCTCTCCTCGACGCGCCCGACATCGACTCCCTGGTCGCTGAGAACCGCGTTCTCGCCGCGGAGCTGATCAGCGCCGCCGACATCTGGATTCTGGTCACCACCGCCGTCCGGTACGCCGACGCCGTGCCCTGGCACCTGCTGCGGACCGCCAAGGAGCACCGGGCGACGCTGGTCACCGTGCTGGACCGGGTGCCCCATCAGGTCGTGTCCGAGGTGTCACGGCAGTACGGAGCCCTGCTCACCAAGGCCGGGCTCGGTCACGTCCCCCGCTTCACCGTGCCCGAGCTGCCCGAGTCCGCGTGGGGCGGGGGGCTGCTGCCCGCCACGGCCGTCGCACCGCTGCTCGCCTGGCTCACGTACCAGGTGCAGGATCAGGCCGCCCGGGAGACGGCCATGGCGCGTACGGCCTACGGCGTTCTCGACTCGCTGAGGTCCCGTATGCCCGAGCTGGCCGGGGCGGCAGCCGCCCAGTACGCCGCCGCGCTGCGGCTGACGGCTGCCGTCGACGCCGCGTACGACAGCGAGTACGCGCGCGTTCGGGACAGGCTGGAGGCCGGGGCCGTCCTCGCCGGCGACGCCCTGACGCGATGGCGCGGCTACCCCCGGGACTGCACCCCGGGAGAGCTGCTGGACGCCCTCGTGGAGAGCCTCGGCGCCCTGCTGCTGTGCGCCGTCACGGCCGCCGACGAACGCATCGACGAGGCCTGGCGGAGCGAGCCCGCGGCGGACGCGCCCGCGCTGGCCAACCGGGACCCCACCCTGGACAGCGCCGAGCACCGCATCGGGATGACCGTACGGCGCTGGCGGCGCGAGCTGGAGGAGTACGCCGAGGAAGCGGTGCGCGACCTCGACCGGGGCGTGGCGGTGGACGCGGAGGCGGTGGCCGCGCTCGTCGCCACGGAGCTGCTCGGCGGCCCCCGGGCCAAGGGAGCGGGGGAGGGGCTCGCCGAGCGGATCGGGGCCCGGGCGGCCCTCCGGCTGCGCGACCGGGCCGCACGACTGCTCTCCGAGTACCTGGACCGAGCGCTGCGCGCGGAACGCGAGCGCCGTGTCGCCCCGCTCGACGCCCTCGACATCCAGATCGACCCCCAGGCCGAACTCATCGCCGCGCTGTCCGTACTGCAGAAGGAGAGGTGACCGTGGTGACTGCCGTCACTGACCGCACGGATCACGCCGAGCACCCCGAGGAGCCGGGAGAGTCGAGGGAGCCGAGGGAGCCGAGGGAGTCGAGGGAGTCGAGGGAGCTGGGGGAGTCGGGGAACCCTGAGCGACTTGCGCGGCCCGCGGGTGCTGAGAGGCCGGAGTGTGCTGTGGGGCGGCTCTCGGAAGCCGGTCCCGACGCGGCCGGGGACGCCGGGTCCGGAGTCGAGGACGCGGGCGCAGGGGCCCAGGACGGGAGTCCGGCTGCCCGCCCCCAGGAGAAGGTCCCGCACGCGCGCGGGGAGGACGACGCCCGCCACGCGCGCGTGCGACACGACGACCCCGTGGAGCGCTCCGAACCCGAGGCCGCCTGGGACGATGGGCTGATCGCCAGGCGCGTGCCCGAGGCGGGGCCGGGACTTCCGCAGGCCGCCACGGTTGTGGAACCGCGCGGCACGTCCGAACGGCAGCCCGCGCCGCTCGCGTACGACGGAGCCCTGAGGTCGCGGCTGGACGCGCTGCGTGAGCTGATGGCTCTGTCACGGACCCGGCTTGACGGCGACACGCTCGCCGAGGCGGGCCGCGTCCTCGACGAGTCGTCCGCACGCCGCAAGCTCTCCGGAGAGCACACCGTGGTCGCCATCGCGGGCGCCACCGGCAGCGGCAAGTCGACGCTCTTCAACGCACTCGCCGGGGTGAACCTGTCGGAGACCGGGCTGCGCCGGCCCACCACGGCGGCACCGCTCGTGTGCATGTGGAGCGACGGCGCGTCCGCCCTCGTCGACCGGCTCGGTGTCCCCGGACAGCAGCGCCGGCGCCCTCGGCAGGACCCTGAGGACGGCGACTCGCAGCTGAGCGGGCTCGTCCTGGTCGACCTGCCCGACCACGACTCCGCGGCCGTGGCACATCGGGAGCAGGTCGACCGCGTCCTGGCGCTCGTCGACGCGGTCATCTGGGTGGTCGACCCCGAGAAGTACGCCGACGCGGTCCTCCACGAGCGCTATCTGCGGCCTCTCGCGGGGCACGCCGAGGTCATGTTCGTCGTTCTCAACCAGGTCGACCGGCTGCCCGGAGAGGCCGCCGAGCAGGTCCTCGACGATCTACGACGACTTCTCGACGGGGACGGGATCGCGCTCGGCGAGTACGGCGAGCCGGGTGCGAGCGTGCTCGCGGTCTCCGCGCTCACCGGGGAGGGCGTGGGGGAACTGCGGGAACTGATCGGACAGTTCGTGGCCGAGCGAGGGGCCGCCGCTCGCCGTGTCTCCGCGGACGTGGACGCGGCCGCGGCCCGGCTGCGGACCGTCTACGGGACGGGCCGGGGCGCCGGGCTCAGCGAGGAGGCGCGCGAGGAGTTCGCCGGGCGGCTCGCGGACGCGGTGGGCGCGACCGCCGCGGGTGAGGCCGCGGAACGTGCGTGGCTGCGCAACGCCAACCGAGCGTGCGGCGCACCTTGGCTGCGGCTGTGGCGGTGGTCCCGGGAGCGGCGGCAGTCCGCCACGGGCGGGCCGACTCTGCCTGCGCCGACGGATCAGGAGGCGACCGCGCGGCAGAACGTCGAGCAGGCGGTACGGACGGTGGCCGACCAGGCCGCGGCCGGGCTGCCCGCCCCCTGGGCCCAGGCGGTCCGCGAGGCCGCGGTGCGTGGCGCGCAGGGGCTGCCCGAGACACTGGACCAGCTCGCCCTGAGCGACGCCGAGCCGCCCGGACGGCCGCCCCGGCCCGGCTGGTGGCCGGCCGCCGTGATGGCCCAGGTGATGATGACGCTCCTTCAACTGTCCGCGGTGCTCTGGCTGCTGGGGCAGGTCGTGGGGTTCATGTCGCCCCGACTCGGGGTGCCGGTGCTGCTGCTGGGGGCAGGCGTCGTGGGCGGTCCCGTCGTCGAGTGGGGCTGCCGGGTGGCGGCGCGCGGACCGGCCCGCCGGTACGGGCTCGAGGCGGAACGAAGGCTGAGGGAGGCAGCGGCCGGGTGCGGGCGGGCCCAGGTGCTGGATCCCCTGGCGGCGGAACTGCTGCGGTACCGGGAGGTGCGCGAGCAGTACGTGAAGGTCGTGGGGGTCGGGGCGGTGGCACGCTTGGGCTGAGTTCCTGGACGAGCCAGGCGGAGGCGCTCGTTCGAGTGGCGGGGTTGTCCACAAGCGGGGGACGGTCCACAGCGCCCAGCGGGCTCGGGCCGACGGAGGCAGTCTGATCTCGCGGCGATCGCGACGGACGTGATCACCGCACCGGCGGCGGCACGCCACAGGGCGTGACCGACGCGGCAGACGCAGCCGTGCGGGACAGGCCCGTGCGCGTACCGTCCCGGCGCGGCAGGCCGGGACGAGGGAGGGGAATGTCATGAACGAGGCGTTGCTGTGCGTGGTCGGCAATGTGGCCACGCAGCCGGTCTACCGGGAGTCGCCGGCGGGTCCCACGGCCCGCTTCCGGCTGGCGGTGACGGCGCGGTATCTGGACCGCGAGAAGAACGTCTGGACGGACGGGCACACGAACTTCTTCACGGTGTGGGTCCGGCGCTCACTGGCCACGAACGTCGCCGCGTCCGTGGCGGTGGGGGATCCGCTCGTCGTGCAGGGGCGGCTCAAGGTGCGCACGGAGCAGCGGGACGGACAGAGTTGGCTGTCGGCGGACCTCGACGCGGTGGCCGTCGGCCACGACCTGTCGCGCGGCACATCGGCCTTCCGGCGGGCCTCGAAGCCCGAGGTGCAGCCCGAGTCGGCAGCGCAGCCCGAGCCCACCTGGGAGACGGGACCGCCGAATCGACCCGAGGAGTCGGAGCAGTCCGGACCGGTTTCCCAACCCCGCCCCGAACCAGCAGGCGTGACATGACGTCAGTTTCCATTGGTCCCGCGGTGACCGGAGTGCCGCCCTTCACCGGACAAGTCGTCCGATGACCGAACAGTCCTCGTGGATTTGTCGATACGCACTGCTCATCGATGGTGTGGGCGATAACGATTCCGAGTCGGATCGGTTATCGGACGCCAGTACTGGGGAGAGGGGGGCGCCGCGTCCTTAGGATGCCGGGCATAGCTCCAGGGCTTTCGATTCTGCTGGTGGGACCGCACCCCCACGTCAATGGGTCCCGCTCGAAGGGGAATTCTGTGTTTTCTTCGCTCTCTGCGCCGTCCGCGCGCAGGCGAGGGGTCGTACGCCTCGCCGCCGCGACGCTGGTGTCCGGAATCGTCTCGGGCGGCCTGCTGGCCACCGCGGGGGTGGCGGCCGCCGACGGGACGCCGCAGAGCGAAGGAGGCGCGACCGCGACCCTGGGCGCCCTGAAGACGTTCGGGACCGCGGTCGTCCACGACGACGGCAAGGACGAGCAGGTGGCCGCAGGACTGTTCGAGATGTCCGTCGACAACGGCGGCACTCTGCAGACCTACTGCATCGATATCCACAACCCGGCGCAGAAGGAGGCCAGGTACCACGAGACGTCCTGGAGCGGCACGTCCCTGAACGGCAACAAGAGCGCCGGCAAGATCCGCTGGATCCTGGGCAACTCCTACCCGCAGGTCAACGATCTGGCCGCGCTGGCGGCCGAGGCCGGCGCCAAGGGGCTCACCGAACAGGACGCCGCGGCGGGCACCCAGGTGGCGATCTGGCACTACTCGGACGGGGCCGACGTGGACGCGGTCGACCCGCAGGCGGAGAAGCTCGCGGACTACCTGGAGAAGCACGCGCGGAACCTCTCGGAGCCCGCCGCCTCCCTGACCCTCGACCCGCCCGCCGTGTCCGGCCGCCCCGGGGAGCGGCTCGGCCCGGTGACAGTGCACACGAACGCGGACAGTGCGTCCGTGACACCGCCGTCGGACGCCGCGGCCGCCGGAGTGAAGGTCGTCGACAAGGACGGCAAGGCCGTCACGTCCGCGACCGACGGCAGCAGGCTCTACTTCCAGGTGCCGAAGAAGGCACAGGACGGTGCTGCCGAGCTGACCGTGCAGGCATCGACCACCGTGCCGGTGGGCCGGGCCTTCGCCTCCGACACCCGCAGCCAGACCCAGATACTCGCCGGTTCCAGCGAGTCGACCGTCTCGGCGACGGCCACGGCGACCTGGGCGGCCAAGGGCGCGATACCCGCGCTGTCGGCCGAGAAGAACTGCGCCAAGAGCGGCGTGGACATCACCGCGGTCAACAAGGGCGACGAGCCGTTCACGTTCGAGCTGATGGGGACGGAGCACACCATCCCGGCGGGACAGACCCAGACGGTCACGGTCCCGTTGCAGGAGGACCAGGCCTACGACTTCACGATCACGGGCCCGGGCGGCCACCAGAAGTGGTTCAAGGGCGTCCTCGACTGCAAGACGGAGAGCAGCACGGGCGGTCTGCGGACGCAGACGCTCAGTGACCCCAGCCCCGCGACGGTGGGCGGTACGGCGGCCACGGACACCAACCTCGCCGAGACGGGCGGCACCAGCGCGACCCCCTTCATCGCGGGCACGGCCATAGCCCTGGTCGTCATCGGCGGCGCGGCCCTGGTCCTGATCCGCCAGAAGACCCCCACCCAGGACTGACCGGACCCGGGGCGCCCGGCGTGGAGCGCGGGCACTGCCTCGTCAGCGGCGCTTCCTGCGGGTCTGGCGCTGTCCTGTTTTGAGTGAGGCCATGAGTTTGTAAGCCTCATGCGGCTTGCCCGCGGCCGTCAACGCGCTGACGAGACTCTCGGTCACCTTCTCCGTGAAGGGGTGGTCCGGGCCGAGGGTGCGCCGGGTTCGGGCACGTGTGTCTTTCAACAGCCGCACTGCCGACGCGTGTTCTCGCAGGGTGAGCAGGGACATCGCGAGGTCGTGAGCCGAGTTGAGAGTGTCGGGATGGTCCTCGCCCAGGACGGTGCGCCGGCGTTCGAGGGTGTCCTCGCAGATACGGCGGGCCTCTGCGTACCGTCCGAGGTTGTGCAGGGTGACGCCGAAGCCGGAGGCGGAGTCGAGCGTGTGGGGGTGGTCCTGGCCCAGCAGGGCGCGGTGGCGTTCGAAGGTCTGTTCCTGCATACGGTGGGCCTCGGCGTGCTTGTGCAGGGCACCGAGGGTGGCCGCGAGACCGTGGGCGGAGTGGAGGGTGTCGGGGTGGTCCTCGCCCAGGACGGTGCGCCGGCGTTCGAGGACGTCCTCGCTCATGCGACAGGCCTCCTCGTACTCCTCCATGGCGTGCAACACGGAGGCGAGGCTGCCGGCGGAGTCGAGGGTGTCGGGATGGTCCTCGCCCAGGACGGCGCGCCGGCGTTCGAGGGTGTCCTCGCAGATACGGCGGGCCTCCGCGTCCTCCCCGAGGCTGCGCAGGACAGCGGCCAGATTCTGGGCGGAGAGGAGAGTGCCGGGGTCGTTGTCCCCGAGGAGGACGCGTCGGCGTTCGAGGACGTCCTCGCTCATACGGCGGGCCTCGGCGTACTGGCCGAAGTTGGCCAGAGTGACAGCGAGGTCATTGGCGGAGTGCAGGGTGTCGGGGTGGTTCTCGCCGAGGACGGTACGCCGGCGTTCGAGGGTGTCCTCCTGCAGACGGCGGGCCTCGCCGTACTCCCCGAGGTCGCTCATGGCGTGGCCGAGGTACTGGGCGCTCGACAGGGTGTCCTCGTGGTCCTCGCCCAGGGTGCCGGTCCAGGCGTGGTGGACGGCGGCGACGAGATCGCGGGCAGCGCGCGACTGTCCGCTCTTGATGAGGTAGCGGGCGGACTGGATCAGTGCGCGGCGCAGCGGAGGGCGATTGGCGGTGCTGTGCTTGCGCGCGGCGAGGTGGGAGGTCAGGGCGGCCCATCGAGGCCAGGCGGTGGGGGTGTCGGGGTCGTCGGGGGTGGCGTTCGCGAGGATCGTGGTGACGTCGTCCTCCGCCGCCGTGGCGTCGGCCTCGCCTGACCGGTCGCGAACAATGGCCTGGGTGAGCCGGTGGATCTGGAAGGTCTCGTGGTCGACGCGGGCGAGGCCGTAGCGGGCGAGCGGCTGGAGGGCCGCCTGGGGCCACATGAAGTCGTCCGGGTCCACGGCGACGGTGGCCAACTGGTCGCGTACGGCTTCCAGCCATGCGAGGGGGATGGGGTCGGGGCCGAAGAAGGCGCCGAGGCGCAGCAGCAGGGCCGCGTCCGGCTGGTCGGCGGCCAGGCCGGTGGTGGCGATGTCCACGGCGGCGGCCAGCGGTGCCGGATAGCCGTGCGGACCGCCGTTGGCCATCAGCCTGGCGGTCTTGTCGGTGAGCAACGCGCGATAGCGGTCCACGGTCATGCCGCTGGTGATGACTCCGGCCGCCTGCGCCAGGGCGAGGGGAAGGTCGCCGAGGTCGTCCGCGAGACCGTCGGCCTGCTCCGGGGCGATGCCGACGACGCGGGTGGTGAGGTAGGCCAGGGCGTCGCCGCGCGGGAACACACCCAGGCTCAGAGTGTGGACGCGATCGTTCCAACCGGGATTGCGTGAGGTGATCAGCACATGGCCGGGGCCGGTGGGGATCAGCGTCTCGAAGTCCCGGGGATCGTCCGCGTTGTCGAGGATGATCAGCCATCTGTCGTGGGTGCGCAGATGTTCCAGCAGGGTGCGGGCATTGTGCTCGGCGCCGGCGTCGGGCTTGGCGATACCCAGGCGGGTGGCCAGTTCGGTGTACCGGACGAGGAGCTGGTCGGCCCGTTCGGCGTCGATCCACCAGACGGTGTCGTACTGGCTGGTGAAGCGGTGGGCGTACTCCAGTGCGAGCTGGGACTTGCCGATGCCGCCAAGGCCCTGCAGGGCCTGGACGACGGTACGTCGACCGTTCAGCAAACCGTCACGTACCTGGGCGAGTTGGGCCTGACGGCCGGTGAAGTGCGGGTTGCGGTCCGGGACGTTCCATACCCGCGGCAGACCCGCGCCGCTGGGCAGCCGGGGACGTCGGCCGTCGGAGTCGGCCGGGGCAGCGGGCGCGGGGGCGGGTGCGCCCGGGAAGCCGGGCTTCACAGTCGGTGCGCTGGGCCCGTCGACGGCGGTCAACAGGGCGGCCACGGCGGCCTGTTCGTCCAGGCCGTGCAGGTCCTTGCGGATGACCGCGCTCAGGATGTCGGGGACGTCCGCCGCCGTGAGGGGTTCGATCGTCAGCGGAACGAGCCGCTCGCGACGGGCGACGACCGCGGTCCACTCCTCCTTGGTCCACCGCGTGCGGCTGAAGTAGTTGTTGGAGAACAGCGCCACCACCGCGGTGGCACGCTCCAGGGCCTCGTTCATCCGGTCGATGAAGTTGTCGCCGGTCCGCCAGTCCCACACATCGAGTTCGACCTCGTACCCGGCGTCCTTCAACTGCCAGGCCACCCACTCGGCCCAGGCCTGGTCCGGCCCGGCGTAGCTGACGAAGACCGACTGTGCTGCTGCGGTCATCCCTGCCCTCTGCTTCCCCTGTACGTCACCCCTGACATGACGCCCTACCCATGATCTGCCCACAACGGCGGTCACCGGGCGCGAATCGTTCACTTCGTACCGGCCGGCCCGTCGCCCCGGCTGGACGGCCGGCTTCTGTACGTCACCCCTGACATGACGCCCTACCCATGATCTGCCCACAACGGCGGTCACCGGGCGCGAATCGTTCACTTCGTACCGGCCGGCCCGTCG